>JAKSQE010000078.1 GCA_024404295.1 Oscillibacter sp. | reverse complement strand
TTGAGTAGGGTTGTTGCAAAGCGCGGGAAAAACATATATACTGTTATTTACTATGGAATTATGTCGACCCAGACGCAAAATGCAGTATCTGGCGGATAGAATGGGGGAGCCCTATGATTCGTTTGAAAAATGTAGAAATGGAGTATGAGAATGGCACAAAAGCCATTCAGGGTATTTCTTTAGATATTGAAGATGGCGAATTTGTGTTTTTGGTGGGACCTTCCGGTAGCGGAAAGTCTACCATCATCAAATTGCTAACCGGCGAGGTGGAGGCTACCGATGGCCGAGTCATGGTTAACGGTTTTTCCGTTCGGAATATTTCTGAAAAACAGATTCCTTTAATGCGCCGCACCTTGGGTGTCATATTTCAGGACTTCCGCTTGATCGACAAAAAGACAGTCTATGAGAATCTGGAGTTTGTCATGCGGGCTGTGGGAATGCCTCAAAAAGAGATTAAGAACCGTATTCCGTATGTGCTGAAGCTGGTAGGCCTGGAAAAAAAGGCAGATCGCTATCCTACTGAAATTTCCGGTGGCGAACAGCAACGTGTTGCGATTGCGCGTGCTTTGGTGAATAATCCGTACACGATCATTGCGGACGAGCCTACTGGCAATTTGGATCCGGATCGCTCTCTGGAACTGATGCGTCTGCTGATCAAGATCAATCAACTGGGGACGACCGTTGTAGTAGTGACCCATGAGAAAGACTTGGTGGATCGCTTTGGCAAGCGCGTGGTGACCATTGATCGCGGACGGGTTGTAAATGATAGTGTTGGTGGCTATGTGGGGGGAAAGACCAATGAGAGAACATAATTTTGGCTATTTCTTTCATGAGGGACTGAGCAGCATTATCAGCCATGGCTTTATGTCTTTCGCTGCTGTTGGTACCACAGTTGCCTGCCTGCTGATCATGGGTACCTTTACTCTGGTGGCTGTGAATGCAAATGCGCAGCTGAAAGACCTGGAGCAAGCCAATGAGATCCTGGCGTATGTGGAAGAAGATTATACAACACAGCAGGCGAAAACGCTTCAAAAGAAAATCGAAGCCTTGCCCGGTGTTACGACGGCAACGTATATCACAAGAGCGGAAGCCATGACGGCTTTTGCGGAAAAGTACCCGGAGGAGGCACTGTTTCAGGATCTGGATCCCAATATTTTGCGCGACCGATATGCGATTCGCATTGCGGACCTTACAAGATTGAACGAGACTGTGCAAAGCGTTGAAGCGATAGAGGGAATTGCAAGAGTCAATGCCTATGAGGAACTGGCGGGAGGATTTATTACGATCCGAAATATTGCGGCTGTCATCTGTATTGCTCTGATGGCGATTTTGATGGTGGTATCGGTGTTTATTATTTCCAACACCATTAAGCTGACAACATTTGACCGCAAAGAAGAGATCGCCATTATGAAGATGGTGGGTGCGACCAACGGCTTCATCCGCTGGCCTTTCGTGTACGAAGGATTTATTTTAGGACTGTTGGGTGCAATCATAGCATTCTTCCTGCAATGGGGCTTGTACCGTGCCATTGCAGAGGGAATTACAGCCAGTGATACCATGCGGCTTCTGACGATTTTGCCCTTTGAACAGTTCTGGATCCCGGTGGCAGCCATTTTTGTTGCGGCCGGAATCGTGATCGGTGTGTTTGGCAGTCTTTCTGCGATACATAAGTTCCTCTTTGTGTAAGGGAGGCTACCGATGAAGCATAACCGTAAAAAACGTCTGGCGCAGGTTGCCATCGCATTTCTGTGTGCGGTTTTGGTGGTGGGCGGCGATGTCGCGCCTATGGCCGAGGCTGTGACAAAGGCAGAAATTCAAGCCTTGCAGAATGACGCGGACAAGTTGGAAAAGCAGAAAAAAGAGTTGCAGACCCAAATCAATGCGTTGAAGAATGACAGATCTCAGGCGCTGAAAAAGAAAAATCTTATTGACGATCAGATTGCAGCTACATCGTCCCGCATTCAGAATGCAGAGGCGCAGATCGCAACTTATGAGATCATGATCCAACAGGCTGAGGCGGATTTGGCAGATGCGGAGGAACGGGAAGCGGATCAGTATGACTTGTTCTGCCGCCGTGTGCGAGCCATGGAAGAACAGGGAACTGTCAACTATTGGGCAATTCTGTTTCATGCGTCAAGCTTTTCAGATCTATTAGGACGCTTGGATATCATCAATGAGATTATGGAAGCGGATAACCGCATTATGGAGGATTTGAGAACTCTGCAGGCGGAGATCAGCCAGGAAAAAGCTGATTTGGAAAGCAGCAAGGCGGAATCCGAAGCGGTGAAATCTGATTTGGTGAGCCAAAAGAAAGAACTGGACGATAAGCGCGCTGAGGCCAATCAGGTGATTCGAGAGATTGCGGAGAGTGAGAACGAACTGCATGCCGATCTGGAAGAAGCTAAGGCGGAAGAGAAGAGAATTGAAGCAGAGATCACACGCCTGCAGAAAAAGTGGGAAGAAGAACAGAGAGCTGCAGGTAATAATATCAGTGTGAACCCCGGTGGATATATCTGGCCGGTGGACAGCCGTCGTATTACGTCTACTGTCGGTGGCCGAGCATCGCCGGGAGGGATTGGTTCTACCAACCATAAGGGCACGGACATTGGTGGTGTTGGTTACACCAGCTCTATTTATGCCGCGAAAGCCGGCACGGTTCTGATCTCTACCAAGTCCAGCAGCTATGGCAACTATGTGGTCATTTCCCACGGCGAGGGAAACACGACGCTGTATGCCCATATGAGCAGCCGAAAGGTTGAAGTGGGTGACTATGTTAAACAGGGTCAGGTAATTGGAATCACGGGTTCTACCGGAAATTCCACCGGTCCGCATCTGCACTTTGAAGTGAAGGAAAAGAATGTGATTGTCAATCCTTTGAGTCATGGCGCTGAGCCCAGAAAGGGCTATCTCAGCGGATATACTCTAGTTGGCTAACATACATAATCCATCCTCCCACCTCGTAAAATGGGGCGGGAGGATGATTTTATGGTAGGACTATTGCAATGGACTGCGGGAAACCGCATCCAGATCGAAACAAAGTTGATCTTAGGACTGCGATGTTTATGCGTGTCCATTCCCAAACGGGAAAGAACACCGGAGACGATTTTATATCGCCGATGCCGACGTGGACTAAAGAAAATGATCGCGCAGGGGGTTGAGCGGGTCATTCTGCCGGAGAACAGTGGATTGGAGCCATTGGTGGAGCGCTGTGGATTACATACGGTCAGCACGATTCCGCTGCGCCAGCGGTTGGCAGCGGACTGGGTGTCTTGCGTTTTAGCGAGGCAGGGGAAAAGTGGAGTACGAATCGCAGTTACCGCAGCACGTCTTTCCGGTGCAGTGGTGCAGACGATCACAGAGTTGGCGCTGCGGCACCGCTATTTGCTGCTGGAACTCCCCTATGGTGGGGAGGAGCTGTGTCGCTCCTTGCGGCGGGAATATGGAGTATCTCCCCAACTGAATCCTGGACAGGGCGTGTTGGAAACGGCGGAAGTATGGTTGGCCTTCGATCCCGTTACAGAGCCAGAGAAAGCGGCATGCAAACTTTTGCGCCTGTATGATGAAACCGTCCCTATGCCGTCGCTTTTACTGCCTCCGATTTTAGAGGAGCAAATACCCTCTGGAACTTGCCGGGAGCAGATGCTGGCTGCTTTACAGGAGGCGGGTTGTCTGCGGAGCGGACAGATCACTCTGCATATGGAAACAATGCCTTGACATTCTAAAAGGCAACCTTTATAATACTAAAATTGATATAATAGAATAAGTATGCGATGCCTACTCAATTGGCAAATTCAAAGATATGGAAAGGAAGCCGACATGGAAAAGGAATACAAAATGAGTGCAGCTCGTGCAGAGGAGCTGCAGAAGGAACTGAACTATCTGAAGACTACCCGCAGTGACGAAGTTGCTGAGCAGATCAAGATTGCTCGTGGCTTTGGCGACTTGAGCGAAAACAGCGAGTATGATGAGGCAAAGAACGAGCAGGGTAAGCTGTATTCCCGTATCGCAGAAATCGAGGAAGTACTGCAGCATGTGGTTATTGTGGACGAGAGCGATATGTCCACCAACACAATCACCATCGGCTGCACCGTCACGGTGAAGGGTAAGGATGGCAAGACCGCTTCCTATAAGATCGTCGGTTCTCAGGAGTCTGACCCCATGCACGGTATCGTGTCTGAGGAGTCCCCCTTCGGTAAGGCACTGATTGGTGCCAAGGAAGGTGACGATGTCGTTGTGGAAGCTCCCTTTGGCAACATTCCCTATACTGTCGAGAAGATCGAGCGCTAAGGAGAACAAGTATGGCTGAACAGAAGAATCAGCAGCAGGCACAGCCCGAGCTGAGCCTGTCTGAGCAGATGAAGGTGCGTCGTGAAAAGCTGGCTGCCCTGCAGGCGGAGGGCCAGGATCCGTTCCAGATTACCCGCTTCGACTGGGATGCGACTTCCCAGCAGATCAAGGATCATTTTGACGCCATGGAAGGGCAGAGCGTCAAGGTCGCCGGCCGTTTGATGAGCAAGCGTGGCATGGGTAAGGTCAGCTTCTGCGATTTGCAGGATCGTGATGGCCGCATCCAGCTGTATGCCCGTCAGGACGAGATGGATGAGGAAGTCTATCGCAAGTTCAAAAAGTTCGACATTGGTGATATCGTAGGCGTAGACGGTGAAGTGTTCCGCACGCAGCGCGGCGAGATGAGTGTTCGTGCTAAGGAAATCACCCTGTTGTCGAAGTCTCTGCTGCCCCTGCCCGAGAAGTGCCACGGCCTGACCGATAAGGAACTGCGCTATCGTCAGCGCTATGTGGACTTGATGGTGAATCCTGAGGTGAAGAATAACTTCGTCATTCGATCCAAGTTCATCAAACACATGCGCAACTATCTGGATGATATGGGTTATATCGAAGTGGAGACCCCTGTGTTGAATACCATCGCCGGCGGTGCTGCTGCTCGTCCTTTTGTGACCCATCACAACACGTTGGACATTGAGATGTACATGCGTATTGCAACCGAGTTGCCGCTGAAGCGCCTGATCGTGGGCGGCATGGATCGTGTCTACGAGGTGGGCCGCATCTTCCGTAACGAGGGCATGGACCCCAAGCATAACCCCGAGTTTACCACTGTGGAGCTGTATCAGGCGTATACGGATTTCCACGGCATGATGGATATTGCCGAAGGATTGCTGTCCTCTGCTGCCAAGGAGATCTTGGGTACCTATCAGGTGGAGTGGATGGGCCAGCAAATCGACCTGACTCCCGGCTGGCCCCGTCTGACCATGATCGACGCCGTCAAGCAGTATGTGGGCATCGACTTCGGTGCGATCTCCGATGATGCCGAGGCTGTGGCTGCTGCCAAAGCTAAGGGCGTGGAACTGGCTGACAGTGCGGAAAAGACCTGGGGTAATGCCCTGTATGCCTGCTTCGACCAGAAGGTGGAAGAGCATCTGATCCAACCTACGTTTATCACCATGTACCCTGTGGAGGTTTCTCCGCTGACCAAGCGCAGCCCCGAAGATCCTCGCCTGACCGAGCGCTTTGAGTTCTTCATCTGCCACAGCGAGATGGGTAACGCCTATTCCGAACTGAACGATCCCATCGATCAGCGTGAGCGCTTTGTCAAGCAGGCAGAAGCCCGTGACCGCGGTGATGATGAGGCCGAGATGCTGGATGAAGATTTCCTGAATGCTTTGGAGTATGGTATGCCGCCTACGGGTGGTATGGGCATCGGCATTGACCGCTGCGTCATGATGCTGACCAACTCCGATACCATTCGTGATGTCATCCTGTTCCCCACCATGAAGCCGTTGGATATGCCCAAGAAGGAAGCTAAGGCTGTTGCGACAGCTTCCACCACACCCGTTGTGGAGGAGAAGATCGACTTCAGCAAGGTGGAGATCGAGCCTCTGTTTGCTGATTTCGTTGACTTTGAGACCTTCTCCAAGTCCGATTTCCGTGCTGTGAAGGTTCTGGCCTGCGAGGCTGTTAAGAAGTCTAAGAAGCTCCTTCAGTTCACTCTGGACGATGGTACCGGTACCAATCGTACCATTTTGAGCGGCATCCACGCTTATTATGAGCCGGAAGAGCTGGTGGGCAAAACGCTACTGGCCATCACCAATCTGCCTCCCCGCCCCATGATGGGTATTGAGTCCTGCGGTATGCTGATTTCCGCTGTGCACCATGAGGAGGGTGAAGAAAAGCTGCATCTGCTGATGCTGGATTCTCATATCCCGGCTGGCGCAAAGATGTACTAATTGTGTTTTCCGTGAGCAGTCCGCAGAATTCTGCGGACTGCTCTATTTAGAGCAAGTGAATAATAGTAAAGTGTATTTTTTGACGGTTAGATTTGACGGGTATG
>JAKSQE010000077.1 GCA_024404295.1 Oscillibacter sp. | reverse complement strand
CCGGAACCTCAAGACCATCGACTATCCCAATATGACCGTGCCCGAGTGGCTGGAGAAGAGTTACCGTATCTTCCAGCACGTAGGTGGGGACGTTATTTTTTATTCTTCCGTGACGGCCTTTGCCGATCTGGTCAAACATGGCTGCACAACGGCCTTTGACCACCAGTACTGCTACACTACCGCTACCGGAAAAACTCCCGTGGACCGTCAGATGGAAGCGGCCGGGTTGCTGGGCATTCGCTATCATGCGGGGCGCGGTACCAACACGCTCCCCAGAGAAAAGGGTTCCACGATGCCCAAGAACATGCTGGAGACCACCGACGAGTTTCTCGAGGACTGTGTCCGGTTGATTAAGCTCGATCACGATCCCAAGCCCTACTCCATGCACCAGCTCGTCATGTCTCCCTGTCAGCCCATGAACTGCTACAAGGAGACCTTCACCGAGACCATCGACTTTGCCCGCAAACGTAAGGTGTTCATGCACACTCATTTGGGTGAGGGCGAGAACGAAGTGATGGTAGACCGCTGGGGCAAGCGCACCCTCGACTGGTGCGAGGATATCGGTTTCTGCGGAGAGGACGTTTGGTATGCCCATTGCTGGGAACTGAGCATTGATGAATTCCGCCGTATGGCCAAGGCCGGCACCGGCGTCAGCCATTGCCCTGCTCCCGCAGTGCTGGGCGGTTTCCCGATTCTTCCCATCAAGCAGATGCTCGACATCGGCGTCAATGTGAGCCTCGGTGTAGACGGCAGTGCGACCAATGACTCCTCGAACCTGCTGGATGCCATGCGCATGGCCTACATTATGCAGTGCTTCTACTCCAAAGAGCGCGGCGGTGCCATCAGTGCTTATGATATGCTCAAAATCGCCACCGTGGGCGGCGCGAAAACGCTGGGCCGCAAAGACTTGGGAAGTCTTGCTGCCGGAAAGGGCGCAGACCTGTTCATGATCGATGCCGAGGCACTGGAGCTGACAGGCACCGAGCACGATCCCAAGAACCTGCTGGCCCGCTGTGGTGTGACCGGCAACGTATGGCTTACCATGATTAATGGCAAAGTCGTATTTAAAGACAACATGCTTGTCGGTGTCGATGAGAAGAAGCTGCGCGAGGAAGGCGAAGAGATTTGCACCCGTGTGCTCCGCGAACCTCACGATGCGTTCCACAATCTGATCTGAATGAAGCATTTGGAAACAAGTGTTTCAATATAAAACGGAGGGTTATTTCATGAAGAAGATCCTTGCTATTGCTCTCGTACTCGTACTGGCCTGCTGCGTGATGGCGCAGGCGGAACCCACTTCCATGGCTCTTAGCGTGTCCGGCCCGGCAAATGATCAGGGTTGGAACGCCGTTGCAGTTGCCGGTCTGGAAGCGACTGCAGCCAAGTTTGGTCTGACCACCACCATCATCGAAAATGTCGGCATCGCCGATTCCGAAGCTGTATATCGTCAGCTGGCCGTCGAAGGCTATGACATCATCATCGGCCACGGCTATCAGTATGGTGAGCCCGCCGTTGCGGTCTCCGAAGAGTTCCCTGACAAGTACTTCTTCGCTACCGAGTCCGACTGCTTCTCCGAGAACGGCGCTTCCTACGTCATGGCTTGCGAGCAGGGCGCTTACATCATGGGTCTGCTGTGCGCTTCCATGAGCGAAAGCAAGATCATCGGTGTTATCGGCGGTTTTGAGCAGCCTTCCATCACCAAGGAGCTTGAGGCCTACAAGCTGGCCGCAGCTGCCGTGGATCCCGAGATTCAGGTTCTCTCCATCTACATTAACTCTTTCACCGACACCAACCTCGGCTATGAAGCTGCTATGGCTCTGATCAATCAGGGCGCTGATGTTGTTTATCAGGTAGCTAATCAGGCTGGCAACGGTGCGCTCAAGGCTTGTGAGGAAAAGGGCGTATACTGCTGCGGCAACTCCTACGACCAGAACTCCATCGCTCCCGACTACGTGCTTTCTTCTACCATCTACAACATGGATCAGGTCATGATCACTGCCGTGTCCTCCATCATGGATGGCACCTTTGAGGGCGGCGTTTATAACCTCGGTATGGACAAGAATGTTGTTGAAATTGCTCCCTATCACGCTCTGGACGAGAAGATCCCTCAGGAAGTTAAGGATCTGATCAATGATTCCATCGCCAAGATTATCTCCGGCGAGCTGGAAATCCCCGTCATCTCCACTCCCACCAAGTAAGTAACCGACCTAAATCCATTTATCAGGAAAACGGCAACCCTCTGATTGCCGTTTTCCTGAATCTGTCTATATTGAGGTACATATGATATGAAGCCGGTAGTCAGCATGAAGCACATCTGCAAGAGCTTTTTCGGCTCTTACGCCAACCACAATGTGGATTTTGAGGCGTATCCCGGAGAGGTTCACGCGCTCTTGGGCGAAAACGGCGCGGGCAAGACGACCCTCATGAACATCCTGTACGGTATCTATACACCGGATGAGGGCTCCATCGAGATAGATGGAGTGCCTGTGGTCATCTCTGCTCCCAAGGATGCCATTACCCAAAAAATCGGCATGGTACATCAGCACTTCAAGCTTGTGTCCAACCTGACTGTCAGCCAAAATATCACACTGGGACTCAAAAGCAAGGGCTATCCTTTCACGCGGCGCAGTCTCATTGACAAGCGTCTGCGGGAAATTTCCGAGCAGTACGGTCTGGCCATCGACCCTGCTGCGAAGATTTCTTCGCTGAGCGTCGGTCAGCAACAGAGGGTCGAAATTATGAAGCTCCTGTACCGCGATGTTACCACGCTCATTCTGGATGAGCCTACTGCGGTGCTTACGCCCCGTGAAACGGAAGACTTTTTCGATGTGCTAAAGCGCCTGCGCAGCAGTGGAAAGGCTGTCATCATCATCACTCACCGTATTCCCGAGGTCATGGAGATTTCCGACCGCGTCACCGTGCTTATGGACGGAAAAAAAGTTGCCTCGCTCATGCGGGAGGAACTGAACGAGGACGTGCTCTCACGCCTTATGATCGGCCGTGAACTGGGCGAAGTCAGACGTACTCTTCAGCAGAGTTTCGAAGGAAAAGGACTCTCGGTTTCCAACCTCAACATCAAAGAAAACGGACTTATGCAGTTAAGCAATGTCTCGCTGACCATCGCGCCCGGCGAAATCCACGGCATTGCGGGCGTAGCGGGAAACGGTCAGAAGTATCTGGCTGAAGCCATCGTAGGAATCAGAAAATATGCGGAGGGGAGCATTGCCCTGAACGGCGTGTGTCTCGACCGTCTTGATATCGAAAACAGAAAGAAACTGGGTATCGGCTATATTTCCGATGACCGTCACCGTGATGGACTCATTGCGGATATGGATTTGAGCGAAAACCTCCTGCTTTCTTCCGCTTGCAGCCGCTATGTGAAGCATGGCTGGATCCGGAAAAAGGATCTGACCGCAGCTGCCGAAGAGACAGTCAAACGCTTTGAAATCAAGGCACGCTCGGTGAAGCTGCCCATTCGGTACCTTTCGGGCGGCAATCAGCAGAAGCTCATTCTGGCGCGGGAACTCACGGAAGACGTCAGGTTGATTATCGCGTTCCAGCCCACCCGAGGCCTTGACATCGGCGCCACGGAGTTCGTGCATAAGCTGCTTAATGACTACAAGGCAAAGGGCTGCTGCGTCCTGTTGATTTCGGCGGACCTCAATGAGGTATTCTCAATCTCCGACCGTGTGTCCGTGATGTACAGCGGACGTATCGCCGGTACGGTGAACAATAATGGCAATGTCGATATGACGAAAATCGGCCTTATGATGGCGGGAAAGGAGCAGCAGGCATGAACAAAAATAAAGCCGCGCGTATTCTTTCTTACACGCTTATTGTTCCCGTGGCAGTACTGATTTTCTGCCTCATGATTCTGCTGGTGGGCTGTGACCTCGGCGATGCGCTCAAGGGCTTCTGGAACGGTGCCTTCGGCAGTACCTACTCCATTGCGGAAGTACTGGTCAAAGCTTCGCCACTTATTCTTTGCGGCATTTCGGTTTCCGTAGGTGCCCATGCGGGCTTTACCAACATCGGTGCAGAGGGTCAGTTCTACATGGGTGCGGCTGTCACTGCAGCTATCTCCATGTATGCGCCGCTCCCTGCCAGGCTCTTGCTGCCGGTCAGCATGATAGCGGGCTTTCTTGCGGGCGGTATCTGGGCGATGATCCCCGGTATCCTGAAAGCGCGCTTCAACATCAGTGAAGTCATCAACACCATCATGTTCAACTATATCGCCACGGGCATTGTGGGTATCCTGCTGCAGACCGTGCTCAAGGATCCCAAAGCATATTATCCCCAGTCTTCCAAGATACCCAAGGAGATGTACTTAAGTAAGATTCTGAATGGAACGCGCCTGCACTCGGGACTCATTGTGGCGCTCGTCTGCGCGGCGTTCGTGTATGTTTTTATCCGCTGTACCTACTCCGGCTACAAAATCCGTGCGGTGGGGCAGAACCCGAGGGCGAGTCTGTGTGCAGGAATCCGCGTGCGCAGGAGTATCATCTTTTCGTCACTTCTCTCCGGCGGTTTTGCGGGCCTTGCAGGTGTGTGTGAGATTGCTGGTCTCCAACACAAGCTCATGGACGGCATTTCTCCCGGTTACGGTTATCTGGCCATCGTAGCCGCGCTGTTGGGCGTCAACAACCCCATCGGAATCGTGATAGCCTCTGTCGGCATTGCGATTCTGCAGGAAGGTGCAAACGGCATGCAGAGGGCAGGCAGCGTGCCTACCTCGATCTCCAACGTCATGCTGGGAATGCTGGTATTGTTGATTCTGGGTCGTGCCGTGTTTGAAAAACGTCTTGCAAAGAAAGGAGCACACAGAGTATGAATGAAATTCTGAACCTGATCGGCTCCTTCCTTACCTCTGCCGTGCGTCAGGCGGCTCCTCTCACCATTGCCGGTATCGGTGTTGCCTATGCTGAAAAAGCGGGCATCCTGAACATCGGGGAAGAGGGCATCATGCTGGCGGGAGCGTTCACCGGCTTCATCACTGCTTTCTTCAGCGGCAGCCTTTTTCTGGGTGTTCTGGGCGGAATGGCCGGCGGACTCATCATCTCCATGCTGCACGCCTTCATGTGCGTTCACTGCAAAACGAACCAGACGATTTCCGGTCTGGCGCTGAACTATCTTACGCTTGGACTGACCAGCTTCCTGTTCCTGCTGGCATTCGGTAAGGGTTCCTCCCTTCCCAGCATCGCCAAACTCAAGTCACTGCCTGTTCCGCTGCTCAGCAAAATCCCCGTTATCGGCGAAGCACTGTTCAATCAGAACATTCTGGTATATTTGGTTTATTTGGTTGTCATAGTCTCCTGTATCATCCTTTATAAGACCGAATGGGGCATCTCCATCACCGCTGTGGGTGAAAATCCCGGCGCGGCGGATACTGCGGGCATCAATGTGTACGGCGTCCGCTATCTGATGTGCGCCGTGAATGGCCTTCTGGGCGGCATTGGCGGTTGCTTTATCACGCTGGGACAGTTGGGCTATTTCCAGGAAGATATTATCGCAGGCAAGGGCTACATTGCGCTTGTGGCTGTTATCCTCGGCCGCCGTAATCCCGTTGGAATTCTTCTGACTGCTATGATTATTGGCTTTACCGAGTCCCTTCAGTTCACGCTGCAGGCCAAAGGAATTCCTTTGCCCTCTCAGGCCTTTTCCATGCTCCCTTATCTGGTCGCGGTCATTGTCCTGCTTCTCTCCTTCGGCAAGGGCTACGATCCCTCCGCTCTCGGTATTCCATACGACAGAAACAAGCGGTAGCCAAATCGCTATTGAAATCAGAATGGACTTTTGCCGGTTACGACCGGATAGGATGTGTCTATCAGCAATGAAAAAACCCGCTGCGAATGATGATGTGCCGTAACGAAGGTTTTGAAAACAAGTGGTAAAGACAATCGGTACGGTATGTTGCAGAAAATCTAAAAATATAATTGGAGGAAACTGCAATGAAATCATTATTTGAACAAATGGGTGGAACTTATACAAAGGTTGGGGATTACTATTTGCCTAATCTGCTACCCGTTGAAAAAGAGATAAAATCGGCATTTGGGGGCAGCGGCACGCAAGATATTTGAAAGAGCATCACAAGGTGGTTTACTATGAACTGCTGACGAGTGGAAGGCTGAATGAATACCTTGCCGATCTTAATGAGCAGGCGGAGGATATGTTCTTTCGGGTGGTAAAGGAACTTGCCGAAAAGGAAGGTATCACAGAAACACTCAAAGTGGAAAATCAAATGCTTGGGGTGCAGCGGATGAATGTGATACGGCAAGCAGCAACAGAATTTGTCAACAATGATTTAATCTACACATAACAGAAAAGCGGCGGCAGGGAGAAATCCCTGC
>JAKSQE010000076.1 GCA_024404295.1 Oscillibacter sp. | reverse complement strand
TCAGAAGCAAATGATCAGGCCCTTATCCATGGCATAATAGCTGGTCAAACCACGGCAGTCCAAAAACTCTATCCCCTCTACCGGAAGATTTGCCTGAATGCACTCTGCCAAGCGCTCTGCGCCCTCTTTGTTCTGGCAATGTGTGATGATAACATGGGCGCCGGTGCAGTCTTTCTGCTCCTGCATCAGCTTCACGATCTCCTTATAGGTCTTCTCGTTGCCGCGTGCCTTTCCGCATACGTGAATGGTGCCTTCCCGGGTGCCCTCGGCAATCACATGAATGCCCAACGTATGGAGCATCGTGCCAAGCAACGGACGCATGCGGCCGTTATTCACCAGATTGTCAAAATTCTCCAGCGTAAACATAGTGCGGCACTGCTCATCACGGAATTTCTCCAAGTCGGCGCAGATATCATCAAATGCCACACCCTCAGCATACAGCTTTGCTGCACGGCGCAGCTGCAGCACCATGGTGCCGGCCGTTGCGTAGGAGTTCAGAACGTAAACTTTCTTTTCCGGATGGTCTGCCAGCACCATCTCCCGACCGGCCATAGCAGCCTGATAGGTGCCGGACAGGTTGGAGGAAATAGTCACGCAAATAGACTCCTCCGCCGACTCAAACAGCTCCGCAAAGGCCGCAGGAGAAGGACAGGCCGTGGAGGAAGGTTGAGATTTAATCCCCTCCAGCATCTCGGGAATAGACAGATCCGCCGTATCGTAATAATCCGTCTCACCCACTCGCAGACACATGGGCACAGCGGTAAAGGTCACGGAGTCATTAAAAAACACACCGGTCTGCAGATCGCAGCTGCTATCGGCAATCAAATTCAACATGGTAAGTTCACCCTCAATCTGGTTTTGAAAACTATCTAACAGAATTATATAAATTATTTTTTGCGCTGTCAACCGTATTCTGTGCATTTGCGAATAACTTGACAGGGTTTTCCCGTTGCAGTATCGTATTTTTATGATAAATCCTATTTTGGGGGAGGAAATCCCATGGCAGATCAACGCTCCGTCGACTTAGGTTCCGGCTCTGTGGCAAAGCTTTTGCTGACATTGTCGCTACCAACCATCACCTCGCAAGTGGTGAATATGCTCTACAACTTGGTGGACCGTGTCTACATCGGCCACATGCAGCCTGCCGACACCGTAGGCAAGTTGGCCCTTACCGGCGTGGGTGTCTGCATGCCGCTGATTATGATCATTTCCGCCTTTGCTGCTCTGGTGGCCATGGGAGGCGCACCCAGAGCCTCCATTGCCGAAGGGAAAGGGGATTCGGAGCAATCTCAGAAAATTATGGGCAGCTGCTTTACGCTGCTGGTGGGCATTTCCATCGTGTTGACCGTGGTGTTTCTGCTCTTTGCCGAACCGCTGTTGCTGACCTTTGGTGCCAGCAACAATACCATTGACTACGCCCTAAGCTACATGAAGATCTACGCCTTTGGCACGATTTTTGTGCAGGTGACCTTGGGTATGAATGCCTATATTACCGCCCAGGGATTCACCATGGACAGCATGAAAACCGTACTCATCGGTGCCATCTTAAATACTGTTTTAGACCCCATCTTTATTTTCGGCCTGCGTCTGGGCGTTCGGGGTGCAGCGCTGGCCACCATCCTGTCTCAGGCGGTATCCTGCCTGTGGGTGCTGCGATTCCTCACCGGAAGCAAGACCAAATGGAAACTGCAAAAACAGTATCTGCGTCCCGTCCCTGCTGTCTTTTTACCCTGCCTCGCCTTGGGCCTATCACCCTTTATCATGCAATCCACTGAAAGTCTGATCGCAGTGTGCTTTAACTCGTCCCTACTGAAATACGGCGGCGACATTGCTGTGGGCTCCATGACCGTTCTCACCAGCATCATGCAGTTTGCCATGATGCCCTTGCAAGGCCTGTCGCAAGGCGCTCAGCCTATTATTAGTTTCAACTTCGGACGCAGAGATGCGCAGCGGGTAAAAGATGCTTTCCGCTATCTGCTGCTGATCTGCCTTGGCTACTCTCTGTTTCTCTGGGGAATGGTACAGCTTTTCCCCTCGGCCTTTATCCACCTCTTTAATGATGACCCGCAACTGGTGGCATACGCCGCCCGGGCCTTACGTATCTACATGGGTACCACAGGCCTGTTCGGTATTCAAATTGCCTGCCAGCAGACCTTTGTAGCACTGGGTAACGCCATTACATCCCTGTTTTTGGCGGTGTTGCGAAAAATCATTCTACTGATTCCCTTGATTTATATTCTACCCAACTTTTTCGCAGACAAAGCCTTTGCTGTCTTTTTAGCAGAACCGGTAGCGGATTTCTTAGCGGTGACAACCACGGCGACACTGTTTTTCCTGCAGTTCCGAAAAGCCATGTTTGAACTCCAGCAATCATAATTTCCGTCCTGCACAGATTTGTGCAGGACTTTTTTTGCCTCTCCATGTATGAAATTCCAAAATTCAGAAATGATAAACACATCTCTGAAAAGGAGTGATTGGAATTTGAAAACAGGCATCCATAACACCTCTGAAATCGGACGGCTGAAAAAAGTGATGCTCCACCGCCCCGGACAGGAATTGGAAAACCTGATGCCGGAATATCTGGAGCGGCTGCTGTTCGACGACATCCCCTATCTGAAAGAAGCTCAACAGGAGCACGACGCCTTTGCCGAGTGCCTGCGCCAGTGCGGCGTAGAAGTGGTTTACCTCACCGATTTGGTGGTGGAATCCCTAACCTCGCTGGAAGTTCGACAGGATTTTGTTCACGACTTTCTGAACGAGGCCGGCGTCAGTGATGAGCGAACACGCAATGTTTTGCAGGACTATCTATCCGGCATGGATGACCGCCGCATGGTATCCACCATGATGGCAGGCATTCGGAAAAGCGACCTGCACCGCTCCAATGCCAGTCTCGGCGACTTTCTCTCCGCCATGAATGAGGACTATCCCTTCGCTATCGACCCTATGCCGAACCTCTACTTTACCCGTGACCCCTTTGCCACCATCGGCACCGGCGTGTCCATCCACAAGATGCGCACCATCACCCGCAATCGAGAGACGTTGTTCGGCCGCTATATCTTTGAGCATCATCCGATTTATAAGGATGCGCCTCGTTGGTACGACCGCAGCGCCACCTCTTCCCTGGAGGGTGGTGACATTCTGGTGCTGTCACCAGAGGTCTTGGCTGTGGGCATTTCCGAGCGCACACAAGGCGACTCCATCGACCAGCTGGCCCAGACGGTGCTGAGCCGCAGTTTGACTTTCAAAAAGGTGCTGGCATTCAACATTCCCAAGAGCCGTTCTTTCATGCATTTGGACACCGTGTTTACCATGGTGGACAGCGATAAATTCACCGTTCACCCCAACATTCTCTCCAGCATCACCGTGTTTGTTATGGAGCTTGAGGACGGTAAACTGAAAATTCAGCAAGAGGAAGGCCGTCTGGAAGACATTTTGAAAGAGCATCTGCATCTGGACCACGTCACTCTGATCGCCTGCGGACAGGGCCACGAGATCGACGCAGCTCGTGAGCAGTGGAGTGACGGCAGCAACACGCTGGCCATTGGCCCCGGAGAAGTGGTGGTCTACACCCGCAACCATGTGACCAATCGGGCTTTAGAAGAAGCAGGCATTCGTATTCACGCCATTCCCAGCGCTGAACTGAGCCGTGGACGTGGCGGCCCCAGATGTATGTCCATGCCTCTCGTTCGAGACGACCCACAATAACAAGATAAAGGAGAATTGACGATGGCAGTTAATTTAAAAGGCCGTAGTTTTTTGACTTTGCAGGATTTTACCCCCGAAGAGATCCGTTATTTGCTGGATTTAGGTCACAACCTGAAAGCCAAGCGTCGGGCAGGCATTTGCGAGCCCACTATGAAGGGCAAGCACATTGTGCTGCTGTTTGAAAAGACCTCCACCCGCACTCGATGCTCCTTTGAGGTCGCAGCCACGCAGGAGGGCGCACACGTCACCTATCTGGATGCCGGCAGCTCTCAGATGGGCAAAAAAGAGTCGTTGGAGGACTCCGCTAAAGTCTTAGGCCGCTTTTTCGATGGCATTGAGTACCGCGGCTATGAACAGAGCGTGGTGGAGGATCTGGCAAAATGGGCAGGCGTTCCCGTGTGGAACGGTCTGACTGACGCCGACCACCCCACCCAGATCCTCGCTGACATGATGACCATTGAAGAGCATGTCCACAAGCCGCTGAACAAAGTGAAAGTGGTGTTCCCCGGCGATGTTCGGAACAACATGTGTTATGCGTGGATGATCGGTGCAGCCAAAATGGGCATGCACTTCGTGGCCATCGGTCCGGAGGAACTGGCAAAGCAGATGGACCCCAAAGTAATTGAAACCACCTTTGCCACCGCAAAAGAAACCGGCGGACTGATCGAAATAACTGACAATATGAATGATGTCAAAGATGCCGACGTGATTTATGGTGACATCTGGGCCTCCATGGGTGAGGAGGAGCAAACGCCTAAGCGGGCAGAACTACTGTCGCCTTTCCGTGTAACGGAGGACGTGCTAAAATCCACCGGCAACCCCGACGTGCTGTATATGCACTGTCTACCCTCTTTCCACGACTTCAACACGAAAATGGCAAAAGAATGGATGGACAAAGGTATTGACATTCGGGAGGTCACTGACGAAGTGTTCCGCTCCAGACACTCCGTGGTGTTTGACGAAGCCGAAAACCGCATGCACTCCATCAAGGCCATCATGGTGGCAACCATCGGAAAATAATGATGGAAAAACGCAAATTCCACATGCCCACAGCCTACACCATCCTATTTCTTCTGATCATTCTGGTAGCGATCGCCACTTGGATCATTCCGGCTGGCAGCTATGACTATGCAGACGGCATACCTACCGCCGGAACGTATCATCTGGTGGCGCAGACTCCGCAAGGCGTAGGCGCTGTGCTGAAGGCTGCCTTTCACGGCTTTTACGATGCGGTGGATGTGTGCCTGTTCATCATTATGGTAGGTGGTTTTTTGGGCGTGGTCATGAAAACCGGTGCCATTGACGCCGGCGTCAGTCAGGTCATCACTGCTCTGGGCGGCCGGGAAGCGTGGCTCATTCCTATTTTGATGATCTTTTTCGGTCTCGGTGGCACTTCCTACGGTATGTGGGAGGAAACCATGGCATTCTACCCTCTGCTGCTGCCCGTCTTTCTGGCAGCCGGTTATGACGCCGTGGTGGGTATTGCGGTCATTTTGCTGGGTGCCGGAGCAGGCGTGATCTCTTCCACAGTAAACCCCTTTGCCACAGGCATTGCTGCCGGTTTTGCAGGTGTCTCCCTGGGTGAGGGGATTTTGCTGCGGCTACTGCAGCTCGTCGTGTTCGAGGGAATTGCCATTTGGTACGTTTCCGCTTATGCCGCCAAGGTCAAGCGGGATCCGTCCCGTTCCGTGGTGGGTGTCGGCAGCGGAAAGATTCATGTTGATGCCGCACAACGGACCGAATTGACCGCTCGTCACAAGGTAATTCTGGCAGTATTTGTGGCCACATTCCTGGTGATGATTTACGGCGTCATTCCTTTTGGCGAGATGGGATTGCCCCTGCCTACGCTGGGTTGGTGGTTTCCGGAGCTGTCCGCTCTGTTTTTGGTGGGTGGTATCGCGGTAGGTCTCATCGACCGCATGGGGGAAGTGGAACTGGCAGAAACGTTTGTGGAGGGCTGCGCAGACTTGCTGGGCGTGGCGCTCATCATCGGTATCAGCCGTGGTATCACCGTGCTGATGAACGACGGTCACATCACCGACACCATTCTCCATTGGGGCGAAGGTGCTTTATCCGGTCTGGGTGCAATCCCCTTTGTGCTGCTGGTCTATCTCATCTATTTGCCGCTCTCTGTCTTGATCCCGTCCTCCTCCGGTTTGGCGACCCTCTCCGTTCCGGTGGTGGCACCCTTGGGACAGTTTGCCGGGGTAGGCGGAGACTTGGTTGTGACCGCATTCCAGTCTGCCAGTGGTTTGGTGAACATTATCACCCCCACCGCCGCCGTGTTGATGGGCGCGCTGGCTCTGGGCAAAGTTCCCTACGAAAAATGGATCAAATTCGTGTGGAAATTATTTGCCGGTTTCCTGCTCCTCACATGCGTCTTTTTAATTTTCGGCGTGGTATTCGCATAAAAAACTGCCGCTTTCGCGGCAGTTTTTCTATATTCACTTCTTTTGGATCTCGGCAGCCGCCAGACAGGCCAGACCGATACCCAGCATGGCGACGGCCCGCTCCGGCTCTATAATGCCTGTTTCCTCCTTGATCGATTGGTTTCAGCATAGCGCATGCGCCTCCGGAACTCAACCGACTCACAGTCGAGTTTCCTCGACTGGTAGTTTATTTCGGTAGCGTCTGAAAAATCGCCCGAACAGCCTCGGCTGTGGTCGTTTTCGGAAAAAGTTCAACGCCAATGATGCCCCGG
>JAKSQE010000075.1 GCA_024404295.1 Oscillibacter sp. | reverse complement strand
CAAAGGAGCCTTGTACACCGGCACCCCGTAAGCCGGACTATGTTTACTATGTAAAGTAACGCCATTTTGAATCGAAAAGCAGAACAGGATCGGGTTCCTATAATGCGATTTTCTTAATACGGCTGTCTTGCAATTCGGATAGAAATGAGAAGCAGAGAAGAAAGCGTTATCTTTCTTCTCTGCTTCTTGGTATCTAAAAAGCTGATTTTTGCTCTCGCACGGTGGACGAGCCGACGCCCAGCACCATGCGGTACGTCGCCACCGCTCGCCGGGAGACGGTGATGCCGTCTTTCGCCAGCAGGTCGCACAGCGTCTGGTCGCTGAGAGGGTGGGTGGGGTCCTCCTGCCCGATGAGGGTCTTGATTCGCTGCTGCACCGTTTGCCGAGCCGAATTCCCCACCGGGCGGCTGAAAAAGAACCGCATGGGGAACGTGCCCTGCCGGCATTGCAGGTACTTGTCCCGCATGGCGCGGGACACCGTGGAGGGGTGCAGCTCCAAAACTTCCGCCAATGTGGTCAGGGTCATGGGGGACAGCTCACGGGAGACTCCTTCAAAAAAGGGACGCTGCGTGTCCAGTACCGCTTGGGCGCAGCGCTGCAAGGTACTGCCCCGGCGCTCCAGACTGTTCAGCAGGCTTTTGGCCTGCTGCATTTTTTGCGTTAGGTAGGTGTGGGTGTCCGGGTCGTCGCTGGTTTTCAGCAGCGTGGCGTAGTAGCTGCTGACGGAAATGCGAGGGAGGTAATATTCGTTCAGGACGACCTGCAATGCGCCGTCCAGTTCCACTACGAATACGTCCGGACGGACGTAGACCACAGGCTCGGCGCTCTGAAAGATGCCGCCGGGGCGGGGGTCTAAGGCGGCAATGCGCCGCTCAGCGTCTTGAATCTGGGCGGGTGTAACGCCCAACGCTTTGACGATGGGGCCGTAGTGGCCACGGCTCAGGTCGGTGAGGTGGTGGCGGGCAATGTCCAGCACGTAGGGCGGCACATCCGTCTGCCGCTTTAGCTGCAGCGTCAGACACTCGGACAGGTCGCGGGCCGCCACACCGGCGGGCTCTAAAGATTGCAGCGTGGTCAGAGCCTGCTGCGTCAGGGCGGAGGGGATTTTCAGCTCGGAAAGGCTGTCCAGATCCTCTTGCGCCAGATAGCCGTCCTCGTCAACGAACTGTGCCAGATATTTGCACAGCGCCAGCAACGGCTTATCCAGCCGAAGGCGCTCCAACTGGTCACAGAGGAAGGCGGTGAGACTTTCTGCCTCCCGGTCTACTTGCCCTGCTTCGGGGTATTCTGTGGCCTCATGCGAGAAGGTTGCACCGGGAATGCCGCCGTCGATCCAGCTGGCTCGCTGGCGCAGCTCGGCGTATGCGGCGCTGAGGGCTGCGGATTCCTCTTGTTCCAAAACGGGGTTTTCTTCAGCGGCTTTTTGCAGATATTCCAACAGTTCCTGAGAGTTCATCTGCAAAATTTCCATGGATTGCAGCAGTTGGGGCGTCAGCCGGAGCTCTTGCCGTAATTCGGTTTTTAAGGTGACAAGGCTCACGAGACTCACTCCTTTTGTTGATCTGCCTGCCGCTTAGCCTTTGACGTATTTGGCAATTTTACGGGCGGCGGTGGCCTGGGAAATACCCAGCTCCTTGGCTACAGCCACGGTGGTTTTGCACCGACGATAGGATTCCCGAATGATTTGCCCCTCGAAAGCGTCCATCTGCTCCTCCAGAGTGCCGATTTGCGGCAGCAATCGCTCAGTCTCGCCGGTGTACTCCAGTGGCAGGGCGGTGACGTCGATGATGGGATCCTGTGCGGTGATCACCAGACGCTCCATCAGGTTTTCCAACTGCCGGACGTTGCCGGGCCAGTCGTACTCCTCTAAAAAGGCAACAAAGCGAGGACTAAAGGAGAGCTGCTTGTTGTATTCCTGACAGAACCGCTCCAGAAATTGCTGGGCAAGGGGAAGAATGTCCTCCGGCCGCTGCCGCAGGGGTGGGATGTGGATGCGGATAACATTCAGGCGATAGAACAAGTCGCTGCGGAACAATCCGCGCTGTACGGCTTCCTCCAGATTGCGGTTGGTGGCCACCAACAGGCGGAAGTCCAACTCAATGCGGCGGGTGCCGGACAGACGCTCGATGGTCTTTTCTTGGATCAACTGTAATAGTTTAGATTGAATATGTGCCGGCAGTTCGCCGATCTCGTCCAGAAACAAGGTTCCGTGGTTGGCTAACTCGATCTTGCCGATCTTGCCGCTGGAAGATGCACCGGTAAATGCACCTTTTTCGTAACCGAAGAGCTCGGATTCGATGAGGTTTTCGTGCAAAACGGCGCAGTTGACCTCGATAAACGGTCCGTTGGCGCGGTTGCTCATGGCGTGAATGGCCTTGGCTACGGCGCTTTTGCCGACGCCGGTCTCACCGGTGATGAGGATGTTTGCCTTGGTGTTGGCAGTGTTCTGCATCAGCGTCCAGAGGCGCTGCATGGCCGGACTGCGAACGACCAGAGAGGTGGAGGTGGCACGGGTACGCAACTCGGCGATCTCTTGGGAATACTGCTGTAGGGAGTCCTGCAGATTACGGTAATTCTGCTGAATGGCGTTGATCTGCTCCATGGACACCGTGTTAAAGCAAACAGCATATTTCAGTTCGTTATTCTGGTCAAAGAGAGGGATACCCACCGTCATCACATTTTTGTGGGTGTGGTTGATGGTCTGGGTGGAGACGACCTTCTTCTTTTGGCGAATGACCTCGGCAGTTACGCAGGGCTGGAAAGTGCCGTCTGCTTCCAGGTCAAAAGCGGACTTGCCTACAATGGATTCCCGATGGAAACCAAAGTTTTTTTCATAGGTCTCGCTAACTTGAAGAATGATGCCGTTTGCGTCGGATAGCATCATATCGTCAGCCAAAACCAGATTATTTTTCGGGTTCAAAATGTCAAAAAGACCCTTGAGATTGATGTCTGATTCAAAGTAGTGGGAAAGGGGAGCATGAGCGGTCATAGTAGCACCTCACGAAAATTTCGACAGATTTCCTATTCATTTTTGATTATAGCATATTCAAAAATGAATAGGAAGAGAAAAAACAAAAAATAAATGGGCAAGTTGTCCAGAAATTTTTCGCCTTTTAAGCAGATCAAACAAAGTTGTTCAAGGCTATGGGATAGAATGGCCCAAGAGAAGGTATTCATTTTTGAATAGGCTGAGAACAAGACTCCAAAAAAAGGGAGTTGACTTTTGATGCATATTGGCACACCACACAAAATGTGGGGGAGCCTTTCGCTGTTCTGTACAGGAAGAAGAATGCGAAATCATCTTGAAATTGGCACGAAAATTGCTTATACTTATTATTGCAATCATATGGATATCGCTGAAAAGCAGCGATCACACATTTTAATTTTGAGGAGGAAAAAAACATGTATCAGACGATTCGTTTTGAGAAGCAGGAAAACATTGCTATTGTCACCATCAACCGTCCCGAGGCTCTGAATGCCCTGAACTCCACCGTCATTGGTGAGCTGGAGCAGGTCGTGACCGAGCTGGAGCAGGCTGTTGCTGCCGGTGAGATCTTCGCTATGATCCTGACCGGTGAGGGCCGTTCTTTCGTGGCCGGCGCTGACATCGGCGAGCAGTATCCTCTGGATGTGGCCGGTGGCCGCAAGTGGGGCCAGCGTGGTGCAGCCGTGATGCGCCGCATTGAGAAGCTGGAGATCCCCACCATCGCTGCTGTCAACGGTTTTGCTCTGGGCGGTGGCTGCGAGCTGGCCATGTCCTGCGACATCATTCTGGCTGCCGGCCCCAATGCTGAGGGCAAGGGCGGCGCTAAGTTCGGTCAGCCCGAAGTTGGCTTGGGCATCACTCCCGGTTTCTCCGGCACCCAGCGTCTGCCTCGCCGTGTTGGCATTGCCAAGGCTAAGGAGCTGATCTTCTCCGCTAAGATCATCGGCGCTGCTGAGGCTAAGGAGATCGGTCTGGCCAACGCTGTGTATGCTCCCGAGGAGCTGATGAACGGCGCAATCGCCATGGCAAAGTCCTTCACTGCCAACGCTCCCATCGCTGTTAAGTATTCCAAGGCCTGCATCGACCGTGGTATGCAGATGGACATCGACGATGGCATCGCTGTGGAGAATGAGCTGTTCGCAATGTGCTTCGCCACTGCCGACCAGAAGGAAGGCATGAGCGCATTCCTGGAGAAGCGCAAGGAAAAGAACTTCCAGAACAAGTAAGTCTTTCCAAACAATAAACATAAAAATAGAAGGGAAATCAATCATGAAGAAAGTTCGCGTGATTACTGCTGAAGAAGCAGCCCTGATGGTCAACGATGGCGACACCCTGTCCACCGGCGGTTTCGTTAGCTGCGCCTGCCCCGAGGCTTTGTCTACCGCTCTGGAGAAGCGTTTCCTGGAGACCGGTCATCCCAAGGATCTGACGCTGTTCTTTGCAGCCGGTCAGGGCCATCGTGATGGTACCGGCGGCGACCACTACGGCCATGAAGGCATGGTCAAGCGCGTGGTCGGCGGCCACTGGGATCGTGCTCCCAAGCTGGGCGATCTGGCTCTGGCTAACAAGATCGAGGCTTACAACCTGCCTCAGGGCGTTATCACTCATATGTATCGTGATATTGCTGCTCACAATCTGGGCACCATCACCCACGTCGGTCTGAAGACCTTTGCTGACCCCCGCAACGGCGGCGGTAAGCTGAACGAGTGCACCAAGGAGGATCTGGTTGAGATCATCAACGTTCTGGGCAAGGAGCGTCTGATCTACAAGACCTTCCCCATCAATGTCTGCTTCGTCCGTGCTTCCTATGCCGACGAGTTCGGCAACTGCACCGTCCATCGTGAGATCGGCCCTCTGGACGTTACCGCCCAGTGCCAGGCCACCAAGAACTCCGGTGGTAAGGTTATCGTCCAGGTCGAGAAGATCGTCCAGGGCGGTTCTCTGGATCCCAAGCTGGTCAAAATTCCCGGTATCTATGTCGACGCAATTGTGGTAGGCTCTATTGAGGACAACATGCAGTGCCTGGGTATGCCCTATGACGGCGCTCTGACCGGCGAGTTCCGCATCCCTGTGGATGCCATCCCCGCCATTCCTCTGGATGCCAAGAAGATCCTGGCTCGTCGTGCTGCAATGGAACTGCCTCAGGACGCTATCGTCAACCTGGGCACCGGCGCACCTGAGAAGATCGCTAACGTGGCTGCTGAAGAGGGTATCTCCGACAAGCTGACCCTGACCGTTGAGGCAGGTTCTATCGCCGGTGTTCCTTATGGCGGCACGCAGTTCGGCGCTGCTGCAAACTCCATGTCCATTCTGGATCACAACGTCCAGTTCGACTTCTATCAGGGCGGCGGTCTGGACGTGGCTTTCCTGGGCCTGGCTGAGACTGCTCCCAACGGCGACCTGAACGTTTCCAAGTTCGGCACCCGTCTGGCAGGTGCCGGTGGATTCATCGACATCACCCAGAATGCAAAGAAGGTTATCTATTGCGGTACCTTTACTGCTAAGGGCCTGCAGACCGAGTGCAAGGATGGCAAGCTGGTCATCGTGCAGGAGGGTGCAAAGAAGAAGTTTGTCAATCAGGTCGAGCACATCACCTTCTCCGGCGATTACGCCAACGAGGTGGGTCAGCCCGTTCTGTATGTCACCGAGCGTGCTGTCTTCGAGCTGCGTCCCGAGGGCGTGACCCTGATCGAGATCGCTCCCGGCATTGACCTGCAGACCCAGGTTCTGGATCAGATGGAGTTCATGCCCAAGATCGCTGACGATCTGAAGCTGATGGACGAGCGCATCTTCCGTGATGAGCTGATGGGCCTGGCCAACGACTAATCAGAGACCCTATAAAATTTATATAAGAGACCCCATAAACATATAAGGAGGAACATTACAATGGCTTTAATGACCCCCCAGGAGTACATTGACTCCCTGCGCAAGCTGAACACCCGTGTTTACATGTTCGGCGAGAAGATCGAGAACTGGGTGGATCATCCCATGATCCGCCCCTCCATCAACTGCGTTGCTATGACCTATGCTCTGGCACAGGATCCTCAGTACGCAGAGCTGATGACCGTGAAGTCCAGCCTGACTGGCCACACCATCAACCGCTTCACCCACCTGCATCAGTCCACCACCGATCTGATGAACAAGGTCAAGATGCAGCGTCTGCTGGGCCAGAAGACCGCCAGCTGCTTCCAGCGCTGCGTCGGTATGGACGCTTTCAACTCCGTCTTCTCCACCACCTATGAGATCGACGAGAAGTATGGCACCCACTATCATGAGAACTTCAAGAAGTTCCTGACCTTCGTTCAGGATAACGACCTGACCGTTGCCGGTGCTATGACCGACCCCAAGGGTGACCGTTCCAAGCCTCCCCGCCAGCCGGCTGACCCCGCCATGTTCCCGCCTGTTCTCGCGCGCCGCCCCG
>JAKSQE010000074.1 GCA_024404295.1 Oscillibacter sp. | reverse complement strand
CGATCCTGGATGATGCGGCAGCACATGAGGTTATGCTGCAGGAAAAACCAGAAAATTTCGAAAATCGTTCCGGACTGGGTATTCGTGCGACGATACAGGAAGGTGTGGTGTTAGCAGGCAACCGCAGGTTGATGGAGAGCGAGGGTGTAGATATTTCCGCATTGGCTGACAAGGCGGTGGACCTGGCCGCCCAAGGGCAGACTCCTATGTTTTTTGCGAAAAACGGTGTTCTTTTAGGCGTGATTTCAGTAGCAGACCCTGTCAAAGAGAGCAGTGCTGCCGCCATTACAAAGCTGCGCGAAGCAGGAATTCGTACAGTGCTGCTCACTGGCGACAGCAAAGCTGCCGCAGAAGCCATTGGCAAGCAGGTTCAGGTGGACGAGGTGATTGCAGAGGTGCTGCCGGAAGAAAAGGCTGGCGTCATTCAGCGCTTGCAATCGGATGGCCATAAGGTTATGATGGTGGGAGACGGAATCAACGATGCACCTGCGCTAACACAAGCGGAAGTCGGTTGCGCGATCGGTAGCGGTAGCGATATTGCGATCGAGTCGGCGGACATCGTGCTGATGCGTTCGGATTTGAATGATGTGCCCAAGGCGATTCGGCTGAGCCGTCTGACTATTCGGGATATCAAGCAAAATCTGTTCTGGGCGTTTTGTTATAATACGATTGGAATCCCTGTCGCAGCCGGTTTGCTGTATGCGTTTGGCGGACCGCTGCTGTCTCCCATGTTTGCAGGTGCTGCCATGTCTTTGAGCTCTGTGTGCGTTGTGGGCAACGCTTTGCGGCTGGGACGTGCGAAGATATAAGGAGAATGATATGGAAAAAGAAGAAACTGGTTGCTGTTGCGAGGCACCTCGCAAAAAGGTGCGCCAACGCAGTGAAAAGGAAGCCATGCTCCAACGCCTGAGTCGAATTGAAGGCCAGGTGCGCGGTGTTCGCAAAATGGTGGAAGAGTCGGCTTACTGCACGGATGTTCTGACCCAAGTATCTGCCATTCAGGCTGCACTCAATGCGTTTAACAGGGAACTGATTTCCAACCATATACGCTCCTGCGTGGTGAATGATATTAAAAGCGACAATTTGGACACCATTGATGATTTAGTCAATACTTTGCAAAAATTAATGAAATAAAGGAGAAGAAACGATGACGACCATTAAAGTACCCGATATGATGTGCGAAAACTGTGTGAAACGTATCACGAACGCATTGACCGAGGCGGAACTGAAATTTCAGGTGAACCTGGCAGAGAAGAACGTTGTGATCGACGGCTGCCAGCATTGCGTGAAGACAGCTGTTACCGAGTTGGAAGATCTGGGCTTCACTCCAGAAGTACAGGAGTAAATAACAATAAGAAGAAAAAGCGGAATCTGTTGCAGTGCAACGGATTCCGCTTTTTTTAATGTCATTTTCAGCTTTAGCCCAAATGGTAACAGATTGTTACATATTCCTGCAAAATGTATGGTTGTAAAAAATGGAAAACCCGTCGAAAAAGCATAAAAGTGGGGGACGGAAAATAGGTACAGCCAATAAAACTTGACAAAAGTGGGGACGGCGTGTATAATAAACCATGTCTTCCGAAAAAGTAACAAAAGTTACAAAATGAAACGACCCCGTTTTTGGGGAGATTTTATTGGAGGTTTTTAAGTTTGTTAATGAAGAAACTCAGTAACGTCCATTGGATGGGCCACCTGCTGGCGCTGGCAATTCTTGCGGCGGTAGCTTTGGCAGGAGTGACCGGTTGGGCAGATGCTCTGTATACGCTCAGCGGCAATGAAATGGAAACGAAACTGAACGAAAGCGCCCAGGCAATTGTTCCGCAGTTGATTGATGTGAGCACCGGTGTGAAAGGTGAGGACGTCATGCTGGATGAGGGAATGATGGTCACGGTACTGCACAACGGCACTACAATGCGGGTAACTGCGCAAGAGGAAAGCATTGCGCAACTTTTGGCACGTATGGCCGTGATCCCCAGTCCCATTGAGATGGTTGGAGTCGAAAAATTTGCAGATCATGTGATGCTGACGATTTCTGATTGCCTGACGACCTATGAACAGGTAACAGAATTGGCACCCCACACGACAACTTATTTGCAGACGCCCGATCTGCTTGTTGGTACACAGCGGATCGTACAGCCCGGCAAAGATGGTATTCGAACTGCGATCTACGAACAGACTTGGATGGCCGGTGAAGTGATTTCCCGTCAGTTCGTGGAGGAACTGTCTACTACGGCGGAACCTGCCATCGTGGAGGAAGGGACCAGTGTGAACTCGGTTAGCGCCGATGATCGGATGATCGGAGTAAAATATAATGAAGACGGCAGTGGTTATTTGACTTTTGCCTCCGGCGCGACGATGCGTTTCAAAGAGGCAAAAACCATGACTGCAACCGCTTATACTGCCACGGATAAGGGCGTGAACAACATTACCGCCACTGGTACAGCAGTTCGCCAAGGTGTGGCGGCAGTGGACAAAAAAGTGATTCCGTTGGGAACACAGATGTATGTGGTAGCCAAGAATGCAGAGTATGGCATGGCTCGCGCAGAAGACACGGGCGTGAAGGGTAATAAGATTGATTTGTATTACGGCACGTATCAAGAGTGCATCAACTTCGGCCGCCGCAGTGCCACAGTTTATATTCTGGATGATTAAAAGAAACAGCTCCGGTTTCGGAGCTGTTTTTTACATTATAAAATTTCCAGAAGACCGGGCAGCTGTGACAATGATTCAATCTCAAAATCGGGTTGAATGTCCGCTGCAGGAGCTTTATGGTGCGGATTAAACCAAATCGTTCGCAATCCGGCATCCCGACCGCCTTTTATGTCGGAGGTCAGACTGTCACCAATCATAACAGCATCTTCTGGGTGGAAGCTGGGGATCTGGGAAAAACATTTTTCAAAGAATTCGGGTGAGGGTTTGTTTGCACCGATTTCCTCGGAAATAAAAACACCTTGGAACCAAGGGTATAAATTGGCATCGGTCAGACGTCTTTGCTGTGTGGCAAGATTGCCATTAGAGGCTAAATAGAGATCATATTTGCCGAAAAGAGTATTCAGCAGATCCTTTGCACCTGGAAGAAAATCATGCTGAAGAGACAGGTTGTGACCGTAGGTTTTGTTTACCTCCGCACCGGAAAGGGGAAGTCCCAGTTCGGCAAACAGCGCTTCAAATCGCTTTACCAGCACTTGTGGCCGCGTCAATTCTCCGCGCTCCAGCATTTCCCAGTGACGAATGTTGATGACATGGTATAGCTGGAGAATCTCTGGAGTGGGATCCAGACCGAAACTGGCTAAAGTAGTGCTGAGGGCTTTGGCTTCGCCGCCGGAAAAGTCCAGAATGGTATCATCCAGATCGATGAAAATGTGTTTTAGCATGTTGTACGCTCCTCATACTTTAAGAAAACAGGGTTGAGTCAACGGCTCAACCCTGTTGGAGTAACGATTACTTCGTACCAAAGATACGATCACCGGCATCGCCCAGACCGGGAACAATGTAGCCGCGCTCATTCAGCTTTTCATCCAGAGCGCCGGCATAGATATCCACATCGGGGTGTGCATCCTGAATGCACTTGATGCCCTCGGGAGCGGCAACCAGAACCATCAGCTTGATATGCTTGCAGCCACGATCCTTCATCTCCTGGATTGCGGCAGCAGCAGAGCCACCGGTAGCCAGCATGGGATCGACGATCAGAACATCACGCTCAGCGATATCCTTAGGCATTTTGCAGAAGTAGACATGGGGGATCAGAGTTTCCTCATCACGGAACATACCAATGTGGCCCACACGAGCAGAGGGGACCATACGCAGTACGCCGTCCACCAGCCCCAGACCTGCACGCAGGATGGGTACCACAGCAAATTTCTTGCCGGCCAAGGTGGGAGCATCCATCTCACAGATGGGGGTTTCAATGCGCTTGGTGGTCATGGGGAGATCGCGAGTGGCCTCATAAGTAATCAGCATACCAATTTCGCTGACCAGTTCGCGGAAATCCTTGACGCTGGTGTTCTTGTCACGCATGATAGACAGCTTGTGGGACACCAGAGGATGATCCATAATAACAACTTTACCCATAATACTTGTTCTCCTTTATAAAAAATTATTTTTTCTTTAATAAATCTGCCTGAGGGGGACGCAGATAAAAAGCATCCAGTTCCTGAGGATTGACCGTTTTGCCCTGAGCGGCCAGAACTTCGGCTTCCAATGCCACAGACATGGCGTTCTGCATAAGCAGGTGAGGAGGAGCTAACCGGCAGGCGATTCCTGCTTCTGCCAGAAAATCATAGGCAAGCTTTGCACCGTCGCCCACCAAAAACTTGGGGCGGGGATCCGGACGAAGTTCTTCGGCCAGATCACGGAGTGCGATGGCGCGATCCTCCGTCAGACGAGAGATCTGTCCGCCTTCTATGACAAAGTTCGCGTTGTAGACCTGATTGCGCCGTGCATCCATGGCGCCGATTACAATACCCTCTACACAGGAGAGATTCCGCGCCATCGCAGCTAATGTGGATACTCCGATCGCGGGCTTGTCTAATGCAAAAGCAAGGCCCTTTGCTGCGGATACACCGATGCGAATACCGGTGAAAGAACCGGGACCGACACTGACAGCGATGGCATCCACATCTTTAGGAGTCAGATCGGTATTTTTCAGAATGTGCTCTACGATGGGCATTAATGTACGGCTATGTGTCAGTCCGGTGTCCTGATAGCCGGCTGCCAGAATTTTACCGTTTTCGCAGACTGCAGCGGAGACAGCCTTGGCAGAAGTCTCCAAAGCTAAAATCTTCATGGGAGTTCTACTCCTTCCAAGGTAATCGTTCGCTCGGTATCACTTACGCGGGAGAAACGGATCCAAATCGTGTCGGGGGGCAGAGCCTCTGAAACTTGCTCGCTCCACTCAACAGCACAAATCCCTCCGCGCGCCAAATAATCCTCCCAACCGATGTCAAACAGAGCATCAGCATCCGGCAAACGATACATATCGAAATGAAACAGCGGAAGACGGCCACCCTCATATTCGTTCACAATGGTAAAGGTTGGACTTGTAACACGAGCGGGGCAGTGCAGCCCAGCGGCAAGACCGCGGGTGAATGCTGTTTTTCCCATGCCAAGTCCGCCTTCATAGGCAATGACTGCACCGGGTGTTAAAACTTGGGCCAGACGATGTCCAAGTGCCTCGGTTTCCGCTTCACTGTGGGATTGAAAAACCATGGAGAATCCTCTTCTTTCCATAAATCGATTTATTATATCATATGTTGCTTCCGTTGTAAAAAGAAATTTGCTCGGTTTACATGACTTTTTCTTTGTGGTATACTTAATAAATAATTTTTGAAACAGGTGGTAGCCCTCCATGCAGAATCGTTTGAATGGAACAATAGGAGATATTTTCCGGCAGGCTGACTTGGTTTTGCTGGGGCTTTGCTGCACTGCCTGTGTATATGGTATTGTAATGATTTATAGTGCCTCTCAGTATTTGGGCGGTAGCTGGGATATCCGGTATATCGGTGTCCAAAGCGCTGCAATGCTGATTGGCATTGTCGCATATCTGGGCATTTCGATGCTGGATACCGAAACCTTAATGCGGCGGTGGAAGTGGATCGCTGCATTCAATGTCATTTTTATTCTGCTGCTGAAAACCCCTCTCGGACGTGGAAAAGACGGCAATGTGGCATGGCTGAAGTTTCCGGGGTTTCCGGTCATGGTCGGCCCTGCTGAGGTTGTGAAGATCACCTTTGTGTTAGTGCTGGCATGGCAGCTCATGTGGTTGAAAGAGGAGCGGATGGATCTGACATCCTTTTCCTCCGCCTTGATGGCGGCAGGACATGCCCTGGGCATGGCGGGCTTGTATTATATGATCTCCGGTGATATGGGAAATGCCCTGATGTTCATTCTGATTTTTGCGACCATGGCCTTTGTCGCGGGATTTGCCCTGCGGTGGTTTGCACTGTTGTTTGGCGCAAGTGGGGCGGCTTTTGCGCTGATTTGGAAACTGAATTTGCTGCCCGGATATATGCGGAATCGGTTTCTGGTGGTTTTTGATCATACACTGGATCCGCGAGATGCCGGATGGCAGCAGAACCGCAGTTTGTTGACATTGGGCGGCGGCGGATTATTTGGACAGGGGTATCTGAACGGAACGCAAACCCAAGGGGGTAGCGGCTCGATTCCTGCACGGCATACAGACTTGATTTTTTCTGTCATTGGAGAAGAACTGGGATTAGTCGGTACGTTACTTGTCATTCTTCTGCTGGCTGCCATTGTGACAAGAATTTTACTGGTGGCACAACGGGCGGAGATCCCGTTCTACATGTATATTTGCGTTGGTTTTGCGGCAATGCTGACATTCCAGGCGATCATTAACATCGGTATGTGCCTGTTTATCATGCCTGTGATCGGACTGACGCTGCCGTTTTTCAGCTATGGCGGCTCGTCTGTGGTGACGTTGTTCTGCGCAATGGGGTTTGTCTCCGGCGCT
>JAKSQE010000073.1 GCA_024404295.1 Oscillibacter sp. | reverse complement strand
CCCTCCGTCCCAAACTCGGGACGAAAGGCAAACCTTCCGCGGTACCACCCAAATTCACGTAATTTACGTGCACTTGAAACCCCATATAACGGTGGGCAACCGGCTATGTCTCCATAGCAGCTCCGGGGCGAACCAAACCGGGCCTCCGCAATTCGGCTTTCAGCCGGTGACCGAATCTCTCTTAGCGGTGCTTGACGGTTATTTTCCCTTTCATAGCTGATTTCGAATCATATTTATACCATAGTTTTAAGAGAAATGCAAGTATGAACTGCCAATTTTCCTTGTATATCCATGAAAAGGGTGACAAGTGAAATGAGATAGAGTAAAATTAGAAAAAAATGCGGAGGAAGAAGCGATGACACAGCAAGTCAGCTTTGATTTTTTAAAGGAAGCTTTGCCGAAGAGAGATCCGGAAGGGCATAAAGGCACTTTTGGTAAGGTCCTGGTGGTAGGCGGAGCTGTGGGATATACCGGAGCACCATATCTGACCGCAGAAGCAGCAATTCGTTCGGGGTGCGGACTGGTCTATCTGGGCGTGCCGGAAAGTATTTGGGCAGTGGAGGCGGCAAAGTGCGTTTCTTCCATGCCGTTTCCGCTAAAAGACCGGGACGGTAAGCTGCACAGTAAAGCTCTTCTTGAAATTGAAGAACGATTAGTAAACTGCGATGTTTTAGCGTTGGGGCCGGGAATGGGACGTAGCCGTCAGGTAACACAAGTCGTAGCGAAACTACTGCAAACAGAAAAGCCTGTGGTATTGGATGCAGACGGTCTAAATGCTATTAGTGAGCATATAGATGTGTTAGACGCCAGACGTGGAAAAATGACGATTTTGACACCTCACGACGGAGAATTTCTGCGGTTAGGTGGTGATTTGTCCGGTGATCGCAAAGAAGCTGCAAGCCGTTTTGCAAAGGAGCATGGCTGTGTTCTTGTCCTGAAAGGACACCGGACTTTGATTGCTGTCCCAGAGGGAAATGTTCTGGAGAATACCACAGGAAACAGTGGACTTGCCAAGGGAGGCAGCGGTGATGTTCTGACGGGAATCATTGCGTCTCTTTTGGCACAGGGAGCTACACCTGTGCGTGCCGCGGCTTTGGGCGTTTGGTTGCACGGCAGAGCTGGCGATTATGCAGCGGAATGGAAAACAGCTTATGGCATGACACCGATGGATGTACTGGATGCTTTGCCGGCTGCTTTCATGGAGTTGATGTGAAATTGGAGGAGATCGGGTGCGCAAAGCGTTGTGCGTACCAATGATAGCGCTGTGCCTGCTGCTGACCGGCTGCAGCACGGAACAAAAAGAGCAGGTCAATCCGCAAAGTGTCTATCAGGAAATGTCTGCCTGTGAGATGACGGCGGTGGTGACCTGCGGCCAAGAAAATTTGGAGTGGACAGCTACGCTGCAATGTCACTATGAACCGGAGGGAGTCTGCACCGTTGAGGTGTTGGACCCTGCAGAACTGGCAGGTGTGCGTGCGGTGATCCGTCCGGAAGACTGGTCGTTGGAATATGGTGATCTGTGTCTAAATATTGGAACGCTCAGTCAAGAGGAGATCAGCCCGGCAACTTGTCTTGTGCGCTTGATAGATGCCTTGCGGAATGGATGGCTCTTAGAAGAAAATAAAGAGGACTGGAACGGTGAACCGTGCTGTCGCTTGCGACTTGGGCAGACAGGCGCTCAGGAGGAACTTACATTTACGGTATGGCTGCGGCAAAGTGATGGGCTACCCATACGAGGTGAGATCGCGGTAGAAGATGAAAATATTTTAACGGCAGAGTTTACGCATTTTGATTTTTGTGCTACAATCACGGAAAATACAGAAGACGGGATATAACTCCCAAGGAGAGCTTCATGGAAGAGCGTTTTTTACGTCGCACCTGGGCGGAGATCGACCTGGATGCATTGGAACATAATTATCAGGTAGCCCGCAAAATAATTGGCGATCAAGTGAAATATCTTGGGGTTGTTAAAGCGGACGCCTATGGTCACGGCGCACTGCAAGTGGCCAGAAAACTTGAGTCTCTGGGGGCTGATTATCTGGCGGTTTCCAGTTTGGACGAAGCACGAGAGTTACGCCACGGCGGCATTGAGATGCCGGTGCTGATTTTGGGGCAGACGCCACCGGAGATGGTTCCGCAACTTATCGAGTACCACATAACGCAAGCGGTATCCAACATTAGAAAAGCAAGAGAATACAGTGCGGAAGCCGTAAAAAACGGCGGGAAGCTGCGAATCCATATCAAAGTCGATACGGGTATGTCGCGACTGGGATTTTTAGTGCGTGGGCAGCATTTTGCAGAGGGCGTTGACGCGATTGCAGAGGCGTGTGGTTTGCCCGGCTTAATGCCGGAGGGTATTTTTACACATTTTGCTACGTCTGATATGGATGGCGCGGAGCATGAAGCCTACACACGAGACCAGTTTGCAGTTTTTACCAAAGTTTTGCAGGCATTAGAGGTTCGTGGCAGAACATTCGCAATTCGTCACTGCGCCAATACCGGCGCATTGGCGCGCTACCCTGAAACGTATCTGGACATGGTTCGACCGGGCATTGCATTGTACGGCATGGGAGACGATGCAGAACGATTGGGCCTGCGGCCCGTCATGACGCTGAAATCCAACATTTCTACCATTAAGATCTATGAACCGGACACGGATATCAGCTATGGACGGACTTACCGCACGCAGGCAAAGGCTCGCATAGGTGTCTTACCGATCGGATACGCAGATGGTCTGTTCCGTGGATTATCGAACCGTTTGAGTGTGGTCACTGCAGGGGGGCAGGCTCCCATTCGCGGTCGGATCTGTATGGACATGACGATGATCGATCTGACAGATCTGCCGGAAGTTGAGGTAGGAGATGAAGTAGAACTCTTTGGCAGAAATCAGACGGCGGATGCAGTTGCCGCAATGCTGAATACAATTCCGTATGAGTTGACCTGCGCAGTCAGCAAACGAGTGCCGAGAGTTTATCTGGAGCAGGGAAAAGAAGTAGAGCGCAGTCTGAGACTGCTGGTTTAAAAATGATGTTACACTTCCGCATTATCTGACATAGAATGGTGTGGGGCAAGAACGCTGGAATTTTCAGTACACGCAGCGTATAAATTTTAAAACTGCGTGGGAGAATGAAAGTGGCCTCACCAATTTGGTGATGGGTACTTCTTTCGGCGGAGTGTGAACATTGTGGATACAAGTGTCAAGCGTGGCGATATTTACTATGCCGATCTCTCTCCGGTAGTGGGGAGCGAGCAGGGCGGTGTCCGTCCGGTTTTAATCATTCAAAACGATACCGGAAACCGCTACAGCCCCACAGTCATTGCAGCAGCGATTACGTCCCAGACCGGGAAAGCTAAACTGCCGACACATATTGATCTGCCAGTTGCACAGAATTGCGGCTTGAGCAGGGACTCTATTATTTTGTTGGAGCAGGTTCGTACCCTGGATAAAAAGCGACTGCGGGAACGGATGGGGCATGTAGAAGAGGGCGTGATGGAAAAGGTCGATACGGCAATTGCTGTTAGTTTTGGCCTTCCGCACGATCAGATGGTATAAGAAAAAACCTCCCGAAGGGAAGTTCCGTTCGGGAGGTACCGAAGATTATTGGAGGTACATAAGATGAAGAATAGATGGTTTTTGCGGTTAACCGTGTTGCTGCTGATAAGCGGTATATTGAATACGACCGTTTCTTTAGCGGTACAAGCCGGATCTTCTCAGGACCCTCTTATAACACTAAGCTATTTGAATGACACGTTCATGGGTGAAATTCTCAAAAAGGTAGATTCCAAAATATCTGCCCGAAATGCAGACATTGCGAAGCAAACCGGCAGCAATATCAACGGATCTTCTGCTGACAGCTTCACCGTTGTGACGATGACAAAAGGACAGACTCTTACCGGAGATATCGGGTGTGAAGTGATGCTGCGAATTGGCACGGCTTCATGCGTAACGCCGTCCGCACCGGGATTGATCGATGAGACCAGCGGTGGAACGCTGAATAACGGCGGTGCATTGGTAACGAATCACCTTTATATGATGACCATTGAAGGACGTGGCGTGAAAGCAACTGCCGACACGACAAAAGTTTTGGTTCGTGGAACCTATACTGTGGCCTGATATTTTTTTGAACATGAAGGAAACTGCCTGTGCATAGAATTGCATAGGCAGTTTATTCTTTAGGAGGCCAGGGCATGGACAAGTTTCCGGTACTGCGCAACGGAGAACCGGTGGGCGAAATGATGATAGAGCAGGAGCAATTGTACACATGGTTTGACATCCATTGGACAAAGCCGGATGCAGGAATCTGGTGTGCATGGGCTATTGGAACCGACGGAGAATTGCGGGTAGGAGTTATGGAGCCGCAAGGGCAACAGGCAGTAATACGCCGAAGGTTTTCTGACCGTATGGCTGCTCCCATCGGAAAACTTCTGCGGGGAGAAATTCGGCCAATCGGAGAAACGCAGGTTTCGTGGGAAAAAGTAGAGAACCCTTCAAAAGTGTTACGAACCCCATGGCTGCGACAAAGTTTGAATGGAAAACAAAAGCTATTGTACCGACGTGGCCAGTCTTACCTTTACCTGGCTGTGCCATATCAGCCTCGGCAGCCGTTTCCGTTGACTCCACTGTTCTGCTTTGCGAAACTACGACAAATCAATGGGGATCGTTATCTGCAATTTATCTTTGACGAGAAAGAACATCCGACATTTGAAAAATAATTGCAATCAAAAAAATGCAAAAAAAGAAAAATTATGTATACCATATTTAGAGATGATATGTTATACTAACTCCGTATCCTGTGCATACAGGAAAAAAGAAGACTTCGCTGCTATGCAGCGGAGAATCGGAGGGAATTGACATGAAGTGTCCGTTTTGTGGTTATAGTGAAAGCAAGGTTATCGACTCTCGTCCTGCTGACGAAAATGCCAGCATCCGCCGTAGAAGAGAGTGCCTATCCTGTGCAAAGCGTTTTACAACATATGAAACGGTTGAGAGTTTGCCGATGGTAGTCATTAAAAAAGATGGCAGCCGTCAGAGCTTCGATCGCAGTAAGGTGCTCGGCGGTATGATCCGTGCTTGCGAGAAGCGTCCTGTACCTCTGGCAGAACTGGAAAAGATCGCCGATGAAATCGAGCAGGAACTTCAGAACGCTATGGAGCGTGAGATCCGTACCGATGTTGTGGGTGAAAAGGTCATGGACCGTCTGCGCACGGTGGATCAGGTTGCTTATGTGCGATTTGCTTCCGTGTATCGCCAGTTTAAGGATATTGATACCTTTATGGCAGAGCTGAATAAGCTGCTGGCAGAGAAGTGAGAATATTCCCCAGGCTGAATCGTTCCATTTCCGACAATAGACGCAGCTGATCCTGTAAATCGGCGATTTCAGCTTGAAATTCCGTGATTTCTTCCGTGACGGCAAATGCCATAGCCCGGTGATACATGGATTCAGCATCATCCACAGCTCCATGTTGCGTAACGATGTGCAGGTAGGTTTGATAGGAAGACCAATCTTGGTATCCGGACTGTATAAGATCGTGTGCAGAACCCCAGTTTTCTTGGTTAGCCGCTTCCACGGAGAGATCCAGTTGATGGCTCCAACGCAGGGTTTGCGTTTTCATATAGCTGCTATTCCAGATAGAGAAAGCCAGAAGAACTGCCAGAACGGTCAACGGTGTTAGATAAGATCGCTTCATGATTTATTGTCCTTCTTGATACACAGTGTTTCGTCTTGCTCATCGACGGTAAGCAGAAATACCTGCTTTGGGGACGAAATGTTGTTTTGCTTCAAAATTTTCTGAAGCCATTCGATATCCTTGCCCAAATTTATTAAGTTCTTGCGCAGCAAGCGGCCGTCATGGATGAGAATGGTAGGCAAAGTAACTGTGTCGTCAAGTTGTAAGCCTAATTGCTCAGCTGAAGGTGGTTGCTGTTTGGCCCAGGGAAGAATGGATAACTGACCGGAGTTTTCCAGAACTGCATATTTTACCTCACTGACTGAGGTGTACCCCTGCTGTCGGAGCTCTTCTAACAGCTCATCCAGAGTGTAGCGGTTTTGCTGCATGACGTCTTGCTGTATGGTGCCGTTAGCAATCAATACGGCAGGTGTACCACACATGATTTCACGAAATTTCAAGTGCTGTAAAGATATTTGGCTTAACAGCATAGAAAGCGATAATAGCGTTAGTATTGGAATGACACCGGCCAGAAGGGGAATGCCGAAGTCCTGCATGGGCACCGTGGCCAGGTCAGAGAGCATCATGGTAAGCACCAGTTCGCTGGGCTCCAATTCACCGATCTGACGTTTGCCCATCAGTCGCAGACCGACCATAATTAAAAAGTAAAGGATAATGGTACGCAAAAAGGCGGTTATCATTGATGATCACTTCCTTCTGGGAAGTATTTTTCAAAAATTTATTTTTATTCGTATTTTGTTCTTTGAAACAAGATAAAACATAGAATCGCAGAGGGAAAGGAGTTTATGGACAGCGTCCATCATA
>JAKSQE010000072.1 GCA_024404295.1 Oscillibacter sp. | reverse complement strand
TATTGCAAAGACAATTTCTCTGGCGGGCGGCGAATACATCTTCTCCGACTTCGGAGCAGATAACGACAGCCAGACCACCGTCACCGTCTCTATGGAAACCTTCTACGATGCCGCCAGAGATGCGGATATCCTGATATGCAGCAGCACCATGGTAGGTGAGCTGGGCAGCTTGGATGCACTCCTGGACAGGAGCGATCTCCTTGTTGACTTCCTGCAGACTGTGAATTCCCCGCTCATGGAGCATCTTCCAGAAGGGCATCAGCATATAGCCTACGGTGGCAGCATCATCGCTGGCACGATGGTGGTTAAAAGCAGGCAGATCCAAATGCTCCGCCACAATATCCAGCTTATACTTGCCCAGTTCCGGCAGCAGATTCTGTGCCAAAATCAAAGAATCCACAAAGGTAGGATCAAACGGCAGTCCCGCCTGCATACATCCGGCACGGATAAAGCCAATATCAAACTCGGCATTATGCGCCGCCAGTGGACGGCCATTGACAAATTTCAGGAAATCCGCCAACGCCTCTTTCGCCTGCGGTGCATCTTTCAGCATTTCATCTGTAATACCGGTCAAACCGATGATCTCCGGGGTCAGATGGCGGTTGGGATTCACAAAGGTCTGAAACCGCTCCACGATCTCGCCATGTTTCAGCACCACAGCGCCGATCTCTGTGATGGCCTCCCGCTCCACCTTTAATCCGGTAGTCTCAATGTCAAAGCAAACGAATTCATCATCCAGACTGCAATCCTGCGAGCCATGAATGGCAATCCGGTCATCCACATTATTGACAAAATATCCCTCTACACCGTAAAGGATTTTTATTTTACCCTTCGATGCATGCCATGCATCCGGGAAAGACTGCGCCACACCGTGATCGGTAATGGCAATGGCCGGATGTCCCCAGCGAATTGCCTCCGAAATAACTTCTTTTGTATCAGTCAGCGCATCCATATTGGACATCTTAGTGTGTAAATGCAGTTCCACGCGTTTCACCGGCGCAGTATCCTGCCGCTCTTGATGCTCAATCACATTGATGTGATACGGATTCAGCTGAATGTCCTTGCCATCCCATGTAGGTTCCATCTTCCCCTGCACACAGAGCCACATACCGGGAGAAATGGCACCGTCCAAAGCCTTCGCTTCTTTTTCCGTCAGGTTCTTTTGGACGGTGACGGAATTGGTATAATCCGTCATGTCAAAGCTCAACCGCCACATACCGGGCCGCCGCGTTTCACGACACTCGTATGCAAAGACCTTGCCGGACACTGTAGCGTTGCCCATCTTCAAATCCAGTGTTTTCATCTCCACAGGAAGAGTTTTGATGGGATTGCCCATCAAAACTTTTCCGGTAACTTTCTTCACATCGCCGCCTTGCTCTTTCCGCTCCGAGGGCAAGGAAGCAGTCGTCTTGCACTCTATGTGCATAGTTACACCAGAAAATCCAAAGGCATTACAGATCGAAGCTTGAATGGCAGCAGATTCCTCATCTGTCAGTTCGTTGCGGCTCTTCATATGGAGTTCCATCGTCATGCTGGCTTGGTCGATTTTTGCGCCGGTGATGACAGAACCCAACAGTTTTAGCCGCAGCTCCGAGGGGAGCTGCAGCTGCGCAAACATATCAAAAAATGGAATGTTTCCTGCCATGATTTACCTTCTCTTACAGTTTCTCGATTTCAGCCATCAAAGCATCCACAAGCTGCTCCTGCGGCACCTTGTAAAGGATTTCTCCTTTCCGGAATATCAGGCCTTCTCCATTGCCGCCGGCAATGCCAATATCGGCAGCGGAGGCCTCGCCGGGGCCATTGACGGCACAGCCCATAACAGCAACTGTAATATTCTTGCTGCAGCCCATCAAGCGTCGTTCTACTTCCTCCGCCATTGGAATCAAATCAATGCGGGTGCGACCACAGGTAGGACAAGCGATCAAATTCACGCCTTCCTTCCGCAGACCAGCAGCCTGCAAAATCTTCTTTGCTGCGTAAATCTCCTCAACAGGGTCGGCCGTCAAGGTCACTCGAATGGTATCGCCAATGCCCATGCACAATAATCCGCCGATACCCATAGCGGACTTCACCATGCCCATAGAAGGCGTACCCGCCTCGGTGACGCCCAGATGCAGCGGATAATCTGTCCGCTCGCTGAGCAAACGGTATGCCGCCATGGTCAAAGGTACGTCGGAGCACTTCACGGAAATGCAGATATCATCAAAGTCAAACTTGTTCAGCAAATGTACATGGCCCATCGCACTCTCTACCAGAGCCTCAGCGGTAACGCCGCCATACTTGGCACGAAGTTCCTTTTCTAACGAACCGCCATTGACACCAATGCGTATCGGGATATTCTTGGCTCGGCAAATATCGGCCACCGCTTTCACATTGGCTTCCTCGCCGATATTACCGGGGTTGATTCGAATGGCATCAATGCCTCGCTGTGCACACTCCAACGCAAACTTGTAATTGAAGTGAATATCAGCAATCAGAGGAATGTGGATTTGCTCCTTGATCTTATCCACAGCTTCCGCGGCAGCCTGATCCGGAATCGCCACGCGGATGATCTCACAGCCGGCAGCTTCCAAAGCCTGAATCTGTGCGACTGTTGCTTTCACATCATCTGTTTTCGTATTGCACATGGACTGAATGGACACCGGAGCACCGCCGCCCACAGCTACCTTGCCCACCATCAGTTTCTTCGTCATTTTATTCGCCTCATTGTACTAATTTGGATACATCGTGGAATGTTATAAACAGCATAAAGCCCATCAATACCACAAACCCGACGGCATTGACTGCCGCTTGATATCGTTCGGGTACTTTCCGCTTAAACAGGAAAAGGGAAATTTCATCAATCAGCAAGAAGAAAATTCGTCCGCCATCTAATGCCGGCAGCGGCAGAAGATTCATGACAGCCAAATTCACTGCCAACAGTGCCGCAAAGTAGAAAATGCTCTCCATTGCTGCGGAAATTCCGCCGGTCTTCTCCGCTTGCTCGCCCACTTCCGTGATGGTATTAACGATCCCCACCGGGCCGCTTAAATCGTCCATTTTTGCGCCGCCGGATACAAGCTGAATCAGGCTGAACCGCACCATCTGGACAAAGTCTATGGTCTGGTACCAGGAGTATTGCAGTTTTTTGGCAAATGTGGCCGGCACTTCCTTTACACCGACATAAAGTCCAAATCCCTGATAGCTGCCGCCTTCATTGGAAGTACATGTCTGCCGGGGCACATTCTTCACCAGAATATGCTGCCCGCCACGCACGACTTCGATATCAGCCGTATCATCAGAATACTGCAAAAAAACGGATGCATCGCCAAACAGGTAGGTACGATAGCCGTTAATCTTATAGATTTCGTCCCCCACCAATAATCCTGCTTCCCCTGTCTGGATAACCTCCGGGGCCAAACCCACAATCGAATCCGTGTAAAAGGCAACAGCTCCGGCGTATAAGCAAAGCACGATCAACAGACCTGTCAGGAAATTCATCAGAGAGCCTGCCGACAAGATCAGCAGCTTCTTCCAGAAATTCTGGTGCGACAAAGATCGTTCATCTCCGGTGTCTTCGTCTTCACCTTCCATCGCACAGTAGCCGCCAACAGGAATGATTCGCAGGGAGTACTGGGTCTCCCCTTTTTTGCGGCTCCACAGCTCCGGACCCATACCGATGGAGAACTCATTGACCTTGACGCCGCAGAGTTTTGCCGTAATAAAATGGCCGAACTCATGGACAGCGATCAATACACCAAATATCAAAATTGCTACCAGAATATAGAGAGACTTCATGAACACGCTCCTTGATTATTTCAAACGCCGAACTACCTCTCTTGCGGCACGGTCTGCCGCTAAAATTTCCGGCAAACCAGGATTTTTCACCACGGATATCTCCGCTCTGGCTTCTGCCACCAGGCGAGCAATATCATGGAAACCGATACGGCCAGCTAAAAACAGTCCCACAGCTTCCTCGTTGGCGCCGTTCAAAACAGCACAGGCTGTACCACCCTCGACCACGGCTTCTTCCGCCAAACGCAGGCAGGAAAACACTTCCCGATCCGGCTCCGCAAAAGTCAGCGGTGGGCATTTCAGAAGATCTAACGGCTCTGCCGGATTGATTCCACGGTTGGGATACGTCATGGCATAGCGAATCGGCAGACGCATATCCGGTGTGCCCATTTGTGCCATGACTGCACCGTCATAAAATTCTACCATGGAATGAATAATGCTCTGACGATGTACGACCACATTCACCTGTTCCAACGGCAGGCGGTACAACCGCATGGCCTCAATGACCTCTAACCCCTTGTTCATCAGTGTGGCACTATCCACCGTGATTTTAGGCCCCATCGTCCAATTAGGGTGGCGCAGCGCATCCTCACGGGTCATTTTGCCCACTTCGTCGTAGTCCATTCCAAAGAACGGACCGCCGGAGCAGGTCAGAATCAATCGCTTAATCTCGCTTCGGTCTTTACAGCCCTGCACACACTGGAAAATGGCCGAATGCTCACTGTCCACGGGCACGATCTCCGCGCCCCAGCGATCAGCAGCATCCATCACCAGTTCTCCGGCGCAGACCAGCGTCTCTTTATTCGCCAGGGCAATGCGCTTTTGCGCCTTGATGGCAGCCAGCGTAGGTTTCAAACCGACCATACCCACCACAGCAGTTACAACGGTATCCGCTTCCGGAACGGTGGCCGCTTCTTCCAAAGCGTCAAACCCGCCCAGGACCTTGGTTTCCGTATCAGCTAAGCGAACAGCCAGATCCTTCGCTGCCGCTTCGTCCGTCATCACCGCAAGGCAAGGATGAAACTGACGTACCTGCGCCTCCATACGTTCCACGCTGGTGCTGGCCGTTAGCGCAGCAACCTTTAGATTCATCTGCTCTGCCACTTCCAGGGTCTGGCGACCAATGGAACCGGTAGAGCCAAGTATCGAAATTGTATTCGTCATAGCTGTCCTTTATTTCTCCATTACTGCATAACCAGTTTTAAAACGATTTCGATGACCGGCGTTACAAACAACACGCTGTCGAAGCGATCCAACACACCGCCGTGTGCAAGGAACAGGTGTCCGTAATCCTTAATACCAAATTCTCTCTTAATGAGAGAAAAGCTCAGATCACCCACTTGTGCTACGATGCCGCAAATCAGCGCTAAAAGCGCCATAGCACCGTAGCCAATGGGGCTGCCGCCGAAAAATTGCTCCATCACAAACACAAACAATTCGCCGCAAGCAACATTTCCCAGTAAACCGCCGATGGAACCCTCTACCGTTTTCTTGGGACTGACCTTGGGCGCCAGCTTGTGCTTTCCCATAGTCAGACCGGCGATATAGGCAAAGGTATCGCAGGCAAAGCTGAGGATAAAGGGCAGCAGCAGAACGCCACGGTGCACGCCGGTGGACTCAATGCGGACAAAACCCGCAAAGGAATAAGCGATGCAGACACCGGCAAAAACCGCTGCCATGACTTGAGCAAACTTCACTTCGCCGCCCTTAAAAATGGCATACCCAAAGAAAAAAACAATTTCTATGATGCACAGCATTGCGATATGATCAGGACGCTCCCAGTACCACATCACGGCAAAAACCGGGAAAATCGCACTCAGTCCTACCATATCGTTCTTCGCACCGCTGACACACTTCTGCAATTCCATTCCGGCGATTCCTGCCAAAAGTGCCAGAGCGGCAGCCATCACAATAGAGGGTGCCCACAGCACCACCCAGATAATGATAGGTACTCCGATCACAGCTACTAAAATGCGGGACTGCAAAGAACTCATTTCTTTACGCCTCCAAATCGTCTGTCACGGCTCTGATAAGCAGCAATCGCCTTATCCAGCTCCGCTTCGTCAAAATCCGGCCACAGGGTATCTGTGTAATAAAACTCGGAATAGGCACACTGCCACAGCAGGAAGTTGCTCAGCCGCTGCTCGCCACTGGGGCGAATAATCAGTTCCGGATCAGGAATACCTGCAGAGTCCATCAACCCTGAGAGCATGGCTTCGTCCAGCTCCTCAGGTTTCCGCTCCCCTGCCGCACATTGCGCCGCAAACTTCCGTACCGCGCGAAGGATCTCATCCCGCCCGCCGTAGTTCAGGCAGACATTTGCCTGGAAATCACCTTCCGGAAGTCCAGCAGAAATCTCGTCCGTCTCATGAGCCAATGCCCGCAGTTCCGGAGCAATCGGCGTCATGTCACCAAAAAAGTGCAGGCGAATATGATCCCGCTCCATGGTATCCACTGCCTCCAACAGATACCGCTTCAGCAAGCCCATAATCGCACCCACCTCGTCGGCGGAGCGCTTCCAGTTCTCCGTGGAAAAGGCATACACCGTCAAATACTGCACGCCGATATTCTTGCAATACGTTGCAATCTTGCGGAAAGTCTCTGCACCCGCCTTATGTCCAGCCGTACGAGGCAATCCTCGTTTTGTTGCCCAACGGCCGTTGCCATCCATAATAATGGCGATATGGCGGGGCGGCTTGATTGCCTGCCCCGCCTGGTTATTTTTTGTATCAATCGCAGCCATTAGATCTCCAACAGTTCCTTTTCCTTCTTGGCA
>JAKSQE010000071.1 GCA_024404295.1 Oscillibacter sp. | reverse complement strand
GAGTACTTCACTGCTGTTTGCGCTGCCTGCGGCGGCGAGGCTAAGGTTCCCTTTGAGCCCAAGTCTGACCGTCCCGTTTACTGCAGCGAGTGCTTCGCTAAGATGCGCGAGCAGGGCTAATCGGAGACGATATATCCGTTTTGTTTCTTGCTAAATAAAAATGACGCCTGCTTCTTGCGGGCGTCATTTTTATATATTTCCTAATATTTCCTAAAATAGCAGGCTTTTCTTAGATTCTCTATTGGATTTGTGGAGAAAATCGTATATAATACCACCGTTGAATTTTAGACTGGGGGCATCATAATGATTACCATTAGCAAAGACACTATCATTGGTGAGATCCTGGATGTTGCACCTCAGACCGCTCCTATTTTCCTGTCCATCGGAATGCACTGCCTCGGCTGCCCCTCTTCCCGCGGTGAAACCGTAGAAGAAGCCTGCGCCGTTCACGGCGTGGATGTTGATAAGCTGTTGGCGCTGGTAAACGAAGAGGCCAATAAGGCTCAGTAACATCTTTTGGGACGCATGCGGATTCGTATGCGTCCTGATACTGTTGAGGACAGGGAGGATCCATTTTGGAACTGACACCTCGCTTACAACGGATCGCTGATTGGATTCGTCCCGGCGCTCGAATTGCTGACGTCGGAACCGATCATGCCTATCTTCCGGTTTGGTTAAGGCAACAGGACCGTGTGTCTTTCGCCATTGCCAGTGACCTGCGAAAAGGACCTTTGGAACATGCGAAGGAAACGGGTCGCATCTATGGCATCGATCGAATTGATTTCCGTCTCTGCGATGGCCTTGCAGGCATTTCCCCAGAAGAAGTAGATACTGTCGTAATTGCCGGCATGGGCAGTGAGACCATCTGCTCCATTTTAGCAGCTGCGCCTTGGACTGCAAACGGAAATCATACGCTTTTATTGGAACCGCAATCCCACACAGATCGCCTTCGTCTGTTTCTCAGTCAAAACGGATACCGCATCATTCGAGAATGTCTGGTATATGATCGCGGCACGATTTATCCGGTTATGGAAGTAACTGCCGGGAACGAGGCTTTGACTCTTGGGCAGCTCTGGGGTGGCGCAAAGCTGCTTCATGATCCTTTAGGGGATCGTTACATCATTGAAACCATGATTCGCCTTCAAGGCGCTGTGGCAGGTCTGAATCGTTCCACAAAGGAGAAAGATCAACAGCGCGCAGAAGAATTGCGGGATATTCTCACCGCGTTGTTGCAAATGCGAGAGGAGTGGCGTCATGCCAACTGTCAAACAAATTGAAGACGCACTGTTCCGCCTTGCTCCCAAAGAGACCGCGATGAGTTGGGACAACGTAGGGATGCTGCTGGGCGAGCCAGAGCAAACTGTCATACGAGTTATGGTGGCGTTAGACATCACAGAAGACGTGGTGAACGAAGCGCAAGCGGAAAACTGCCAACTGATCGTGGCACATCATCCAGTAATGAACTGCAAGTGGCTACCGGTCCAGACTGTACGCAGTGACACGCCTCAAGGGCATTTACTGTTAAAAATACTTCGTGGAAACCTCTCTGCGATTTGTATGCATACCAATCTGGATGTCGCCGCCGGCGGTGTGAATGACTGTCTGGCCGAGGCGCTGCGATTGGAGGACCCTGGGCCTCTTGGCGACCAGGACGGTTTATGCCGTCAAGGAAAACTGCCGGCACAAAGTACCGTTCCAGATTTTGTAAAACAAGTTTCAAAAGCCCTACACTGTAACGGTGTTCGCTACGCGGATGCCGGAATTCCTGTCTGTCGTATTGCGGTGGGCGGCGGTGCCTGTGGCGATTACATCCAAGCAGCTATCGACGCAGGATGTGATACCTTTGTAACTTCCGACCTTGGCTACCATGATTTTCTGGATGCCAAAGGGAAGAGGATCAACCTGATCGATGCGGGGCATTTTCCTACAGAAGATCCGATTTGCATCAAATTAGTTTCGTATCTTACAGCGCAGTTCCCTGAACTGACTGTTATAAAATCCACTTCTCATCGGGAAGTGATACAATATTTTGTTGAAGGAGAAAAATAATCATGTCCGGACATTCTAAATGGCATAATATCCAGAAGACTAAGGGTGCAGCTGATGCAAAGCGCAGTGCAGCATTCACTAAAATTGCAAAAGAAATCATTGTGGCCGTGAAAGAAGGCGGCGGCTCCGGCGATCCCAACAACAACTCCCGCCTTGCTACCGTTATCGCTAAGGCAAAAGCTGTGAATATGCCCAACGATAATATCAAGCGTACCATCGATAAGGCTCTGGGTGCTGGCAGCACAGAGAACTTTGAAGCTGTTACTTACGAAGGTTATGGTCCCGGCGGCGTTGCCGTTATCGTGGAGGCTTTGACCGATAACCGTCAACGTACCGCTCCTGAGGTGCGCCATGCATTCGATAAATGCAACGGTAATCTGGGTGCGCAGGGTTGCGTGTCCTGGAGCTTCGATAAAAAGGGTGTGATCGTCATCGATAACGAGGACGGCGACCTGGACGAAGATACCGTAATGATGGACGCTCTGGAAGCCGGAGCAGGCGACTTTGAAGCCGATGGCCCCGTCATGGAAGTCCGCTGCGAGCCCGATGATTTCAACGCTGTGGTTGCAGCTTTGGAAGGTAAGGGGTATGTATTCCTCAGCGCTGAAATCGCCATGGTTCCTCAGAACTATATCACCTTGGCCGAAGAAGGCGATGTAAAGAACATGAACAAGCTGATCGATATGCTGGAAGATTCTGACGATGTGCAGAATGTGTGGCATAACTGGGAGAACGACTGATTTCCGAAGTCGATCACTGAGACAGCGCAGAAAACCTGCGCTGTCTTTTTATCGCGAATTATTGCACAAAAATTAAGTTTTGTGCAATAACTACGATGCAATGAAAAGCATTCCCAAAAGGAAAGAGGACCTCGGCGGATTACGCCGAAGTCCTCATGTTTTAATACGAGCAAAACTATAAGCCGGGTTCTGTATTTGACAGCCATCTATCTCGACGAATCGTTACCAATCCGCTCAAGCCACCCCGGGAGCGGCCGGGCAAGCCGTTGAGCAAAATGCTCGATCTCCCATACCGGTGTTGCTCCGAATAGAGTTTACAGCAATGGACACTTTTACGAGCCATTGGGTGAGCTCTTACCTCGCCTTTCCACCCTTACCTCAAATGAGGCGGTATATCTCTGTTGCACTTTTCCTCAGATCACTCTGGGCGGGCGTTACCCGTTATTCTTGCCCTGTGGAGCCCGGACTTTCCTCATAAACGGCCTTTCGGCCTGTTCACGCGGCTGTCTGTTTTCCTCGCAACGATTATTCTACAAGAGCCAAGCGAGAATGTCAAAGATTATTTCGCGGAAAAAACTTCCGTTGTTGTAATTTTTAAGCAACTGCGCTATAATTAATCTATTAGATTTTAACCGTTAGCAGTAAGGCAAGAAGGAGTCATTCCATGGAATTTGAAGCATATTTCGACCAATTAAAGGGGAAAACAGTTGCAGTAATCGGCATTGGTGTCAGTAATCGCCCTTTAATTGAGCTGCTGTTAGAGAAGGGCATTGAAGTAACTGCCTGTGACAAAAAAAGCAAAGAAGCATTAGGTACCATTGCAGAAGAATTGGAATCGAAAGGCTGCCATTTAAAGCTAGGAGAAGACTATCTGGAAGGATTAACGCAGGATATTATCTTCCGCACACCCGGTATGCGCCCTGATTTGCCGCAGTTGACCGCAGCTGTTGCCCAGGGGAGCAAATTAACCAGTGAGATGGAAGTTTTCTTTGAGGTTTGCCCCTGCCAGAAAATTGCCGTAACAGGTTCTGACGGAAAAACTACGACTACTACCATTATCTCAGAGCTGCTGAAAGCCGAAGGCAAAACCGTTCATCTGGGCGGCAATATCGGTCATCCGCTGCTGTGTGATACTCCAAAAATGACAGTAACCGACGTTGCAGTGTTGGAACTGAGTTCCTTCCAGCTGATGACCATGTCTCAAAGTTCCGATATCGCTGTAACCACCAATCTTTCTCCCAATCATCTGGATGTTCACAAGGATTATCAGGAGTATATTGATGCAAAGGCAAATATCTTTACACATCAGACAGCTCAAGGCGTTTCTGTTTTTAACGCTGATAATGATGATACTGTCAAGCAGGCGATGCATGCAAAGGGCGATGTGCGCTGGTTTTCTCGAAAGAAGACAGTGGAAAACGGAGTCTATCTGAAAGACGGTGTGATTTATGATGCTGTCTGTGGTAAGTCCAAAGCAATCATGAAAGCTTCTGATATCAAACTGCCCGGTATTCATAACGTTGAAAACTACATGGCTGCATTTGCCGCTATGCAGGGTTTGGTGTCCTATGAAACGATGGAGCAAGTCGCAAGAACTTTTGGCGGTGTAGAGCATCGCATCGAGCTGGTACGGGAGCGTAACGGTGTACGTTGGTATAATGATTCCATCGCCAGCAGTCCCAGTCGTACCATTGCCGGCCTGAATTCTTTTAACCAGAAAGTAATTTTAATTGCCGGTGGTAAAGATAAAGGTGTTCCTTTTGACGCACTGGGTCCCGTGGTAAACCAGCACGTTAAAGCTATGATCCTTTGCGGAGCTACGGCTGATGCAATCGAAAAGGCTACAACGCAGGCCGAAAACTACGATCCTGAGCAGATTTCCATTCAGACGGTCTATGATTATCCGTCCGCCGTTGCTGCAGCAGATGCACTTGCCAAAGAGGGCGATGTGGTGATCCTGTCTCCTGCAAGCACATCATTTGACCGTTTTGCGAACTTTATGGAGCGTGGCCGGGTCTTTAAGGAACTGGTGAATGCGCTGTAAATAATGCCCAAGCTTCCCGGCATATGTTACCAAGGGTGGTTTCATGAGAGGTTTCTATTTCCGCCATGTTGGTCGCCGTATGTCTCGGAAGTTGACCTTTATTCTGATTTTATTGGGTATTTTTGCAGTTATAGTCTATGCAATGATCCAGTTGCAGCCAATGATCGAGCGATTAGCTACAACGCGTGTATCCAACACAGTGAACCGGATTGTCTATGAGGCCGTACACGAGGCAACCGACAGCGGCCAGATCTCCTATGAACAGTTGATCCAATACGAAAAAGATAATGACGGAAAGGTGACCATGGTCACAAGTAATATGGCGGCTTTTAATCGCTTACAGGCCCAGATTCTGGATATTATCTTAACTCGAATTGACCAGGTATCTACAAGAGAACTATCCATTGCGCTGGGAAGCTTAACAGGGTCGCCGCTTCTGGCTGGCCGTGGTCCCAGAATCCACATAAGAATGGAATCTGTCGGTTCTTCAACAGCCCAGTTTCTTAATGAGTTTTCCAGTGCCGGAATCAACCAAACAAAACATCGGATCATTCTGGAAATTGATGTATACGTCAGCATTTTATTGCCGGCCATGACAACAGCCACTAAGGTATCAAACCACATTACGGTAGCTGAAACAGTCATTGTCGGAGCAGTACCCGATAGCTACACCTACTTTTCCACGCCGGAAAAGACATATGAAAATGATATTAAAGATTATATCCTAAACAACGCATAAGTAGGGAGGACGTTCCATGGACTTTCGGGAAACGTTTGCCAGCGACAAAGAGGAAATACAATTTTTACGGGATTATTTGAATGAACAGGGCTATTTGTATTATGTTCTGGATGCTCCTGTTATTCCTGACTATGAATATGACCGTTTGAATCGGCGATTAGAAGAATTAGAGGCACTTCATCCCGAGGAAGCTTCTGCCGCTTCTCCCACGCAGCGTATTGGCGGGAAGATCTTAGAGGGATTTGAAGAATACACCCACGATGTACCGCTGGAAAGTTTGCAGGACGTATTCAATGCCGATGAGGTGTCGGAATTCTGCGAACGCTGCGAAGAGAGCCTGGGTCTTCTGACAGAGTATTCTGTTGAGCCAAAAATTGATGGTCTGTCCGTAGCACTGGAATATCGCAACGGAGAATTTTACCGTGGTGCTACTCGTGGTGACGGCCATGTTGGTGAAGATGTAACCGAAAACTTAAAAACCATTCGCTCCATCCCCATGTCTCTGCCGGAGAAATTGCCCCGGCTTATTGTCCGCGGCGAAGTGTATATGTCTCGCGCCGTATTCGAGGAGCTCAACGCCGAGCGGGAATTACAGGGAAAGCCACTGATGGCCAATCCACGCAATGCGGCAGCAGGTTCCCTGCGGCAGTTGGACTCAAAGATCTGTGCGCAGCGTAAACTGGATATTGCCATTTTCAATTTACAGTTAGCGGAGGGTAAGGAGTTTTTCTCCCATGCCGAAACGATCGATTATATGAAATCACAGCGTTTTAAGGTAATTTCGTATAAAACGCTCCGCAGCACGGCAGATGTTCAGCAGGAAATCAACCGCATTAACGAAGAACGGTTAGATTATCCCTTTGATATTGACGGAGCAGTTGTAAAGGTTAATAGCCTGTCAGATCGCTCTGTTATGGGGTCCACCGCAAAATTCCCCAAATGGGCAGTGGCATATAAGTATCCGCCTGAGAAGAAGCTATCCAAGGTGGTGGATATTGTAGTGCAGGTGGGACGCACCGGCGTTTTAACGCCTAAAGCAGTATTAGAGCCTGTCCGTTTGGCCGGCACAACGGTGACCAATGCTACGCTGCACAACCAAGATTTTATTGCAGAAAAGGACATCCGCATCGGCGATACCGTACTGGTGCAAAAAGCGGGCGAGATCA
>JAKSQE010000070.1 GCA_024404295.1 Oscillibacter sp. | reverse complement strand
CGATCGAAAAGGTCTCGCTTGCCGACGAGCTGCTGGAAAAGATGCGCCGCGAGCATGAGGAGCATGAGGCGGAGCATCACCACCATCACGATGAGGACGAGTGCGACGATCCCAACTGCTCCTGCCACCATGACCACCATGATGACCACCATGATGACCACCATGATGACCATCACCACGACCACCATCACCATCATCACCATGCCGATGAGGTCTTCACCTCCTGGGGCAAGGAAACGCCCAAGGTATTCACCAAGGCCGACATCGAGCGCATTCTGGAGGAACTGGACTCCGGCGAGTACGGTGCCATTCTCCGTGCCAAGGGTATCGTAAACGGTGAAGACGGCTGGCTGGAGTTTGACTATGTTCCCGAAGAGGCCAACATCCGTGCAGGTCACGCTGACTACACCGGCCGTCTGTGCGTGATCGGCGCCGAGTTAAAGGAAGAGAAGCTGGCCTCCCTGTTTGGTCTGTAAACCGCAATAAGCAAGAAAAGAGGATTACACCCATGGATATTCCCGTTTTTCTCGTCACCGGCTTTTTGGATGGCGGAAAGACCAATTTCATCAACGGCATTCTGGAGGACGGCTTCGCCCGCGAGGAAAAGACGCTCCTGATCTGCTGTGAAGAGGGCGAAGAGGAATATAACCCCAAGGCCCTTGACAATGTTACGGTCGTCACCATCGAGGACGAGTCCGAGCTGACCTGCTCTCAGCTGAAGGCTTGGGAAAAGGAATATGCCCCCAAGCAGGTCCTGATCGAATATAACGGCATGTGGCAAATGGAACGGCTTTACCGTGATGTTCTGCCCGCCAACTGGGTTTTGTACCAGATCATGACCTTTGTAGAGGCCTCCACCTTCGAGACCTATGCCAAGAACATGGGTCAGATCATGATGGAGAAGATCTCCAATGCCGACCTTCTGGTGTTTAACCGCTGCACACCGGAGTTGAAAGCCGCACTGCGCAAGCGCAATCTTCGCATGGTCAATCGCCGCGCCGACATCTACCTGGAGGATGAGTCCGGCAGCGAAGATTACAACAACGGCGACGTCTGCCCCTTCGATCTGGACCAGGCGCTGATCGACATTCCCGACGAGGATTACGGTGTCTGGTATGTGGATGTGATGGATTACCCCGACCGTTGGGCCGGCAAGGAAGTCCATATGAAGCTGCTGATGTGCCACTCCAAGAAATATCCCGGCACGCACTGCCCCGGCCGTTTCGCTATGGTCTGCTGTGAAAATGATGTGCAGTTCCTTGGCCTTGTAGCCAAGGGCGTGGGATTGAAGGACTACCAGAACCGCGACTGGGTGGAAGTCACCGCCCGTATGGCGGTGGAAAAGCATCTGGCTTATAAGGGCAAGGGGCCTGTGATGCACATTCTGTCCATCAAGCCCTGCGAAAAGCCTGCGCAGGATGTCGTTAATTTCTAACACGAAAACGCACGGAGCCTCCCTTCCGTGCGTTTTTTCCTGTTCTTGTAATTCCGAAAAAACATCGTATAATAGGTTCAAAAAATATTTCGTCCGAAAGGATGTTGTCGATTGAAAAAGCGCATAACCCCTATCTATTTAGGGCCATTTGCAACACTGATCGCCGCCGTTTTGCTGAGTGGCATCTATACCGTATTGTGCCTGTGGACGCAGCCAAACCGCCTGTTGGATGTGGCAAATGCCCTCACCGCCCACCCTATGCTGATCGTTTTGAACGCTTTGCCCATCGGTCTGTTGATCTTGACGTTCACGTTCCTGCTGCGCAATGTGTTCGCGTCTGCCGCTCTGGTAGGCGGCTGCTGTGCGGCACTCTCTTTTGCAAATCGCATTAAGATCCAGCTGCGGGATGAGCCGGTCATTCCTCGGGATCTGGTTTTGGCCAAGGAAGTTTTTAATGCCGTGGAAAACTATGAGATCCATTGGCCCGTCAAGGTCATTGCCATCATCCTGCTGGTACTGCTGGTAACCATTGCTGCGGCTGTTCTGTTCCGCTGCAAACCGTTTCCCACTGCATTTTTGAAACGTTGGTGGGGCCGTGCCATTGCCGGCATTGCATGCTTTGCAGCGCTGCTGGGGCTGGTGTTTACCGTATATGCCTCTGACAAGCTTTATCAGTCTTTTCCTGTCACCGATGCTTACCATTTCAGCCTGGTCTTTAATGAGTTAGGCTTTCCCTACTGCTTTACGCACAATCTGACCACCTACACCGTGGATAAGCCGGAGAACTATTCCCGCAGCGAAGCCGAAAACTGGGAAAACGTCCCCACGGTGTCTGAGCAGGGCGAGAATGTCCATGTCATCATGGTGATGAATGAAGCCTATTCTGACATCGTTGAAAACGACAGTTTTGCTTTTACAGATGACCCCCTGGAAAATCTCCACCGCCTGCAGCAGGACGCACACGCCATCACCGGCCATCTGGTAGTTCCCGGCTTTGCCGGTGGTACTGCCAACACGGAATTTGACGTCCTCACCGGTATGCAGACCCGTGCCCTTTCCCCCACCACCACCTCTGCCATGCAGGCGGTCAGCCGAAATCTGGACAGTCTGTACCGTGTCTTTGGGGCAGACGGATACGCCACTTCGTTCTTCCACCCCGGCAATGACTGGTTTTATAATCGGGAAAATGTCTACCGCATGTTAGGCGCAGAGAAAACGCTGTTCATGGATGAAATGCAAAACATTGTTCTCAAGGGCTGGTGGCCCTCTGACGACTATATGGCAGGGCAAATTGAAAGCGAGTTTGAAAGTGCCGTTGCAAACGGTGAATACCTGTTTAACTACACCACTACCATTCAGAACCATATGTCCTACGTGGACACCAAGTACGGTCCTGACTATACCTTCACGCAGGTTCCCACAGCAATCGACCTCTCCGATGAGGTGCAGACTATGTTTAACGTCTATGTGGATGGCCTGCGGGATGCCGATGCTATGTTAGGCCGGCTTCACGATTATTTTGCACTTCGTCAGGAGCCTGTTATACTGGTCTTCTTCGGCGATCATCTTCCCTACCTGGGCAACGGGCAGTTGGGCTATTCGGAAATCCACTCCGAAGTCGCTCTGGCTGAGGAGGACCGTACCAATCCTCTTTGCGTTTACGAAACGCCGTATGTGATCTGGGCAAATGACGCGGCAGTTGCAGCGCTGGACTGGAACAATGCCGTTTCCTCTCTATCTCTGCCGAATGACCACCGCATCAGCGCCTGCTATCTGGGTTCCACGATCCTGGAGCTCACCGGCCGAGGCCAGGAAAGTCCCTGGTTTGCCTATCTCAACACCATGCGCCGTGCGCTTCCTGTCATGCAGTTGAAGCTCTGTGTCACGGCAGACGGAATCGTACAGCCCATGGAAAACGCAGCTGAGGAACTGCAAAGTATGATTGCCAAACACCGTCGCTGGTCTTACTATAAACTCAAGCAAAAGGAGGTCGGTTGATGCGTGCTCATCCCATTGCATTAGGCGGGCTGTTGGTTGCTCTGGCGGTTGTCATTCTTCTGTTGGGTGGCGCGCTTGGCATTGGCACCTATGCCGCACCGATTTTAGCTTTGGCGATCCTGCTCCCCCTACATGAGGAGTACGGTTCCAAAGTGGCACTTTTAGCATGGATTGCCGTTTCCATTCTCGCTTTCCTGTTTGTTCCGGAAGTGGAACTATCTGCCATCTACGCAGCGTTCGGCTGGTATCCTGCGGCTCAGCCCTTTTTCAATCGTCTGCCGGGCAAACTGTTGCCGCTGGTGGCGAAGCTCGGCATCTATACGGTGGAAACTCTGTTGCTGTATCAGGGATTGCTGCGCTTTCTGGGCCTGACTGCTGACTTGTTGGAATCTACTCGTGCGTTCAACATCCTGCTATTTTTCACAGGCGCTTTCATTTTTTTGCTGGCCGACCGTATGTTGAGCCGGTTCCGCATCATTTGGAACGTCCGCTTTCGGGAGCGGTTTTTCCGCTGATATTTTAAGTATCGGGAGGTAACCCATGAAAAACACATTTCGCACTCTTTCCGTATTTCTGCTCTTTGCGGCGGTTTTTGCCGGTTTTTATTTCTTTTTCGGAAAAGACGAACCAGCACCCCAGCCGGTTTCTGCTGAAAATGTAGGCGGTTTTTACTGGGAAGAAAAAGCTGCCAAAAAGCAGGACTGCTATACATTTTATCTGCGCAGCACCGCCACAGAGAATTTGTGGCATCTCTCCGGCAGTTATTACAACGAGGCCGGCGACTTCCTTCCCTTTGAAGACGTCTCCGTAAATGAAGTGCAGTGGGCCGAAATCGAGGCGCTGCTGAAAGCCGCAGATTTCTATGAAAGTACCGGCTCCACGGATGCCGACGGCAACCAGTTCACATTTGTGCTGTACTACACCAACGGTGCCAGCGCAGAAGTGTCCAACCCCAATTCCGAAACCCGTAACGCCTTGCGCCAGCTTCTTCTCTCCGCTGTGGAATCCTAAGTGAAACGACCCCGACGAATCAATCGTCGAGGTCGTTTTTGTTTGATTTAATTACGTTTTACCCTGAATTTGATTGCCGCATTTCGGACAGGTAATCACCACTTTTCCCTTGCCCACCGGTACACGGCAGATGGCACCGCACTTGCAGGTGAAGTATTTATGGTCTTTATCGGCACGGCGGGCTTTTGCACCGGCAGCATTGTTTTTTGCCTTCCACAATGCGCTCATGAACTTCTGATTTTCGATGCGGCGCTGGTTCAAATTCTTCGAAAACATTCGGTACATAATAAATATAAACAGCAGCCAAATCACTGCATCCCACACCGTGAGGATCGTGTTGGAATGCCGCACCTGTGAAATGGCCCGGAGAACGCAGACGACCAAATAGACCCATACCAGCGCGCGATTTAACTGATCCATACCGTTGCGGCCATACATGAACCGAGCCACAGCACATCTAAATTTATAGAACATGGCGAAACCGCCTCCTAATCCTATCTTTATGGTCTTTATTTTACTCAACCCAGCTCCGCCTGACAACCGTTTTCCTATGAAATTTACAAAACGGTCATTTATTTTTGGCGTTGACAGTGCTATCATACTCGGTGGAAATAAAATGCAACAAAGGAAGTGCAAAATTTTATGGCGAAAAAGCAATTCAAAGCGGAATCTAAGCGTCTGCTGGATCTGATGATCAACTCCATTTACACCCACAAGGAAATTTTCCTGCGAGAGATCATCTCCAACGCCTCTGACGCCTGCGATAAGTTAGCTTACCGCGCGCTGACGGACGATACCGTAAAACTAAACCGCAAGGATTTCCAGATTCAACTAACCGTGGATAAAGGCGGCCGCACCATCACCGTCACCGACAATGGTATCGGCATGAACAAAGAAGATCTGGAAAACAATCTGGGTATCATCGCTTCCTCCGGTTCCTTCCGTTTTAAGCAGGAAGTCGGGGAAGACACGAAGAAAACCGATGTCATTGGCCAGTTCGGTGTGGGTTTCTACTCCGCATTCATGGTTTGCGACGAGGTTACTGTCCGCACCCGCAAGTTTGGTGAGGATAGCGCATGGCAGTGGGAATCCACCGGTGCTGACGGCTACACCATCACCGAAGTTGAGAAGGATACCGTGGGTACCGAGGTCATCATGCACCTGAAAGAGGATGCCGAGGGTGAACAATACAGCGAGTTCCTGGAGTCCTGGCGTATTCAGGATCTGATTCGTAAGTACTCTGACTATATCCGCTTCCCCATTCGCATGGAGGTCAGCAAATCTCGCCGCAAGGAGGGCTCTCCCGACGATAAGCCCGAATACGAGAGTTACACCGAGGTGGAGACGCTGAATTCCATGGTGCCCATCTGGCAGCGCCGCAAGGCCAATGTGAAGCCGGAAGAACTGAACAAGTTCTATCGTGACAAGTTCCACGACTATACCGATCCTCAGCGCTCCATCTTCGTCTCCGCCGAGGGTGCTGTGACCTACAAGGCGCTGCTGTTTATCCCCGGTGCGACACCTTTTGACTACTATACCAAGGAATACGAAGCAGGACTACAGCTATACTCCAGTGGTGTCCTCATCATGGACAAGTGCGCTGATCTGCTGCCGGAGCACTTCCGTTTTGTCCGTGGTGTGGTGGATTCTCCCGATCTGTCTCTGAACATTTCCCGTGAGCTGCTGCAGCACGACCGCCAGCTGAAAACCATTGCCACCAATCTGGAAAAGAAGATCAAGAATGAGCTGACCAAGATGTGCAAGGACGAGCGGGAAACCTACGAGACCTTCTTTAAGAATTTTGGTCGCCAGTTAAAGTATGGCGTTGCCAATGACTACGGCATGCATAAGGAATTGCTGCAGGATCTGCTGCTGTTCTGGTCCTCTACGGAGCAAAAGATGGTCACCTTAGAGGAATATATTTCCCGCATGAAGGATGACCAGAAATATATCTACTATGCCACGGGTGAGAACCCCGCTAAAATTGACAAACTGCCCCAAATCGAAGGTTTGAAGGAACAGGGTGTTGAAATTCTCTACTTCACCGAGCAAGTCGATGAGTTTGTGGCCCAGATTTTGCATACGTATCAGGATAAGGAATTCCGCTCTGTCATGGACGGCGAAGTGGAAGACGGTGCCGAGAAGAAGGCCGAAGAATCTGCTGATGCGCATAAAGCAATGTTAGCCTATGAGAAGGAAACTTTGGGTGATGCCGCTACGGAAGACAAAACCACCGCTCGCATGAAATCCCATCCCGTGTGTCTGACCGCCGGAGAAGGTCTCAGCTTTGAGATGGAGAAGTACTTCCAAACTGTTCAGCCGGATGCCGGCATTAAGGCCGACCGCATTCTGGAGCTGAATGTGGAGCATCCCGCCTTTGCCGCGCTGGAGCAGGCTATGGAAAACGATCCCGAGAAGGC
>JAKSQE010000007.1 GCA_024404295.1 Oscillibacter sp. | reverse complement strand
AGGTGATGGTGATACCACGCTCCTGCTCCTGTGCCATCCAGTCCATGGTGGCGGTACCGTCATGGGTCTCGCCGATCTTGTAGTTCACGCCGGTGTAGTACAGAATACGCTCGGTAGTGGTAGTCTTACCTGCATCGATGTGAGCCATGATACCAATATTTCTGGTGTTAGCCAGAGATGTTTTTCTAGGCATACTCTAACTCCTAACTTACCAGCGGAAATGAGCGAAGGCCTTGTTAGCCTCAGCCTGCTTGTGCATTTCCTCACGCTTCTTCACGGATGCGCCGGTATTGTTGGCGGCGTCCATGATCTCGTTAGCCAGACGCTCGGCCATGGTACGCTCGCTGCGAGCGCGAGAATAAGCGGTCAGCCAACGCAGGGCCAGAGTCTGGCGACGAGCGGGACGAACCTCCATGGGCACCTGATAGTTAGCACCGCCGACACGGCGAGCTTTAACTTCCAGGCTGGGCATCACATTTTCCATTGCCTGAGCGAACACCTCAACGGGGTCCTTCTCGGTCTTCTCCTTGATCTGATCAAAGGCAGCGTAGACCACTTTCTGAGCCACACCCTTTTTGCCGTCCAGCATCACGCTGTTGACCAGCTTGGTCACCAGCACGCTGCCGTACATAGGATCGGCCAGAACTTCTCTCTTGGGAACATTACCTCTTCTGGGCACTGTGCTTCCCTCCTTCTTAATAATATAGAAATCATAGGTACTCGCGATGGGACTCGCTCCCATCGTGTTTCGGCCTGCCAAAGAGGTAAATAAATAGAACATTCAAACCTTTTGGCAAAGCTCATTGTTCGTGTTTGATTACTTCTGCTTAGGACGCTTTGCACCGTACTTGGAACGGGACTGCATACGGCCATTGACACCCTGTGCATCCAGAGTACCGCGGATGATGTGGTAACGGACACCGGGAAGGTCCGTAACGGGGCCCCCGCAGATCATCACGACGGAGTGCTCCTGCAGGGAATGACCGACGCCGGGGATGTAAGCGGTAACCTCATAGCCGTTGGTCAGGCGCACACGAGCGATTTTACGCAGAGCGGAGTTGGGCTTCTTAGGAGTCGCAGTTCTGACAGCAGTGCAGACACCGCGCTTCTGGGGAGAAGGCAGATCGGTAGTCTTGGTCTTCAGAGTGTTCAGACCAAACTGCAGAGCGGGAGAAGTGGACTTGTAAGTCACCTTGTCTCTTCCTTTACGAACCAGCTGGTTAAAAGTAGGCATTGAATGTTCTCCTTTCTTACATAATTCTGGAAGCTGAAGTTCAGCAACCTTTATTTTTTGCGGAACGTCCGAAAACTATTCCGAAAAAAACAAATCATTTCAGCAGCACAGCTACGGCGGCTCCCACGGCAATTCCGCAGGCTTCACCCAGCTCAGCCATACTGCAGTCGTCCTGCAGCGGAACGTTCTGTTCCTCGCAGTCCGCTCGGATGGGATCGACCACGGCAGGATCCGCATCGCAGGCCAGAAACACCTGAACAGCGCGTCCCTCCCGAATTGCTTTTCGGGACTGCTTCACACCAACAACTTTCTCTCTGGAAGCAAGTTCCGTCAGCACGGGGATACCCTCCTAAATTGCATAGCAAAACTCACGGAACATAGTCCGCGCAGGATGAAATTATAGCATGACTATTCCACGCCGTCAAGTAGTTTTTCTGTTATTTTTCCCAAATTCTCCACCAATTTGCTGTTGGAATGGCCAAAGAATTCCTGCCGATCAATTTGCCGGTGCGCAGCAAAAAACAGCGGCTTTCTCATCGTGGAGAAAGCCGCTGTTTTCCGTATTGTAAATCAATCCTTCTTGCCGAACGTACCGCGCAGAACGAACAGCGTGCCGATCATCAGGACGAAGCTCACAACCCAGGTTGCAATGAGGTTCTGGGTGAAGCCTGCCACGATGAAGCCCACAAAGCTGACGACAGCCACGGTGATTGCATAAGGCAGCTGGGTGGACACATGATTCACGTGGTCAACCTGTGCGCCTGCAGAGGCCATGATGGTGGTGTCGGAGATGGGAGAGCAGTGGTCGCCGCACACAGCGCCGGCGCAACAGGCGGAGATGCCAATGATCATCAGCGTGCTGTCTGCGGGGAAGATTGCAGTGACAATGGGGATCAGGATACCAAAAGTACCCCAGGAGGTACCGGAAGCAAATGCCAGAACACAAGCCACCACGAAGATGACGGCAGGCAACATGCTGTACAGTGCATCTGCAGCACCGAACATCATATCATGGACATACTCGGCAGCACCCAGTGTGCTGATGGTAGTCTTCAGGGAAACAGCCAGAGTCAGAATGATAATGGGGCTGATCATAGCGTTGAAGCCCTTGGGCACGCAGTTCATAGCCTCTTTGAAGGTCACAACACGACGAGCGACCAAATAAGCAACCGTCAGAATCAGAGCGATGATTGCGCCCCAAGGCAGGCCGATGAAAGCATCGGTGTTGCCGAAAGCAGCGATGAAGTCGCCTGCGCAGTCCGTACCGCCCCAGGCATCCACGCCGAAGAAGCCGCCAACATAGATCATACCAATGGTGCAGGTGATGATCAGAACGATCACAGGCAGAACCAGATCCAGCACACGGCCCTTGGAATTGCCAGACTCTTCCACAGAGCCAGCCAGAGCAGTCAGATCATGGCTCTTATGAGCCTTCTGCTCATAGCCGGCCATGGGGCCGAAATCAAATTTCATCAGAACCAGAGCAATGATGAACACGAAGGTCAGCAGAGAATACAGATTGTAAGGAATGGCCTTAATGAAGAGCTGAATGCCGGAAATACCGGTGTCCAGATCATCAGCAGTAGAGGATACAGCGGCAGCCCAGGAAGAAATGGGGGCAATCATGCAGACGGGAGCTGCGGTAGCATCAATGAGGTAAGCCAGCTTGGGGCGAGAAATGTCATGGCGGTCAGTGACAGGACGCATGACGCTGCCGACAGTCAGGCAGTTAAAATAGTCATCAATGAAGATCAGAATACCCAGGACGAAGGTTGCCAGCTGTGCACCAACGCGGGTCTTAATGTTCTTCTCAGCCCAGCGGCCAAAGGCGGCGCTGCCGCCGGCCATGTTGACCAGAGCAACGATGATACCCAGCAGAACCAGGAACAGGAAGATGCCGGCGTTGTCAGCAATGGCAGCCACCAAGCCGTCATTGATGATCATGTCCAGTGTAGCCACAGGAGCAAAGCTGCAGCTGAACAGCGCACCGACAACAATGCCGATGAACAAAGAGCTGTAAGCTTCCTTGGTAATCAGAGCCAGTGCGATTGCGATGATAGGGGGAACCAGTGCCCAGAAGGTACCATACATGCTGTTAACCTCAGCACCCTCTTCGGCGGCGAATGCGGTGATGGTCAGCAGGCTGATGGCAGCCACGATCATCAGAGCAACGCGAGTCAGACGATTGTTTCTCATGGGGTAACTCTCCTTCTTTCTTTTAGTCGAGACCATTTGCAACAAAAAAACGAAGCCATGACCGCATCATGGCTCCGTTAAAACAACAGAAAACAGAACTCACGACAGCTCTCCGCTTGAATAGCGACAGTCCGGCGGATCTTCTCCGACGGCCCAGGTAATCTTTGAACAGGAATCCAAAAACTCCTTCGGCAATCCACCCTTTCGTTCCCGCGGTTTCCTGCCGCACAAATGGGACACTACTCTTGTGGATCGCTCCTCTATCTATGGCTTTATTTAATTGCGAAAACGATTATATCACCATTTTACATCCTGTCAAGATTATTTTCCCGTTTTTTCGCCCAAATATAGCCATTTTTTGCAAAAAAACACAGCAGTCCGTATAAAACAGACCGCTGTGTTGTATTTGGTATGAAATCAGCCGTTCAGGAAGCGGGCAAGGAAGTCCTTTGTCTCTTCTTTCTGGGGATTCACGAAAACCTCCTTGGGATCACCCTGCTCACAGATGACACCGTTGGCCATGAACACCACATGGTTGCTGACGTCACGGGCAAAAGCCATCTCATGGGTTACCACCAGCATGGTCATGCCTTCATCCGCCAGCGCACGCATAACGTTCAAAACTTCGCCAACCATTTCGGGATCCAGTGCAGAGGTGGGCTCATCAAACAGCAGCACCTCAGGATCCATGGCCAGTGCGCGAGCGATCGCTACGCGCTGCTTCTGACCGCCGGATAGCTGGCGAGGACGGGCATTGATATAAGGTGTCATGCCCACCTTCTCCAGATACTTCAATGCATTGGCCTCGGCCTCTTCCTTGCTCTTTTTGCCAACGATCATCTGACCGATCATGCAGTTTTTCAAAACGGTCATATTGTTGAAAAGGTTAAAGCTCTGGAACACCATGCCGACCTTGGCGCGGTAAGCGGTGGCATCAAAGCCGCGGCGGGCAACGTCCGTACCGTGGTAAAGGATCTCGCCGCTGCTGGGTGTTTCCAGCAGGTTCACGCAGCGAAGCAGGGTACTTTTACCGGAACCCGATGCGCCGATAATGGAGGTAACATCGCCGGGACGAACCGTGAAGTCAATATCCGTCAAAACCTCATGGGTACCAAAAGACTTTGAGAGGTGATTGATTTCCAGAATTGCGTCACTCATGCCTGCTCGCCTCCCTTCTTGCGTTTAAACTCCTTGCTCTGCTCATCGTAAGGAGAGCCGGACTTGGGGCTGGTATATGTACCGGCCGCACCGACCAACTGGTCAGCGGCCACCAGTTCGTAGTTATCATCGCCGTCCATCTTATGCTCCAGCCAGCGGAGGATGATGGAGGAAGCGAGCGTCATGCACAGGTAAGCAACCATCTCGATGGCTGCGGAGGGGAAATAGAGATAGGATGCGCCCACGGCTGCACGGTGGATGGAGAACAGCTCACCGTAGCCGATGATGAACATGACAGAGGTATCCTTGATATTGATGATCAGGTTGTTGCCGATCTGAGGCAGCAGCACGCGGAAAGCTTGAGGAATGATAACATGGGTCATGGTCTGAACATGGTTCATGCCGATGGCCTTGGCACCCTCCGTCTGACCGGGATCGATGGACAGGAAGCCACCGCGGACGCTCTCGGCCATGTAAGCACCGGTGTTGATGGAAACGACCACCAGAGAGGCTACAAACACATTGCCCCAGTGGAAGACATTGCCGGAGAAATAAGGCAGACCGTAGAAAATAAAGACTGCCTGCAGGATCATAGGAGTGCCACGGAAAACTTCCACATAAACGCGGATGATGACGCGGATCAATTTCAGGAAGAACCGCTTGACGGGATTGTCCTGCGGTGCGCAGGGAATGGTAGAGAGGATACCGCAGAGGAAGCCGATCAGGCAGCCGATAGCAGTGCCGAGGACTGCCAGCTTGAGGGTACTCCACATACCACCCAGATACTGAGAGCCATATCGGGCCCACATGGTCACAATGTCGGCACCCAGTTGAGAACAACGCGCAAAGAAAATGCCCATTGGATACATTCTCCTTTCAAAAATGAATGAGATAAACAAGATGAAAGGCGGGGGCATCCTTCCAGACACCCTCGCCGTTCATTGTTCTCAATTAGCCTTCAATGGGCTGAATGGCGATGGCCTGTGCCATCAGCTCGTTGAAGTCAGCGGGAGTCATGGTGCTCAGAACGGAATCAAATGCTTCCTTCAGCACGGTGTTGCCCTTCATCATGGAAACGCCGATGTTGACGTTCTCGGCACGCTCAGCCTCGGAGAACTGGAAGTCGCCGTCGGTGCCGGAGAAGTCCAGAATGGTCATGTCGGGATATGCGACCAGTGCGCCCTGTGCGGTGGGCATGTCGGTGCAGATGAAGTCCACGGAACCGGTCTCCAGAGCCATCAGCATAGCGGGAGCGGACTCAGCAGCGGTCTGGATCTGTGCGTCGGGGATCTGGGGCAGGCAGGCGTCGTACCAGATCGTGGACTCCTGGCTGGTGCAGGTGCCGCCGGCCAGATCAGCGATGGACTGTGCATTGGCGAACTTGCTGTTGTTCAGAGTCACGCAAACCATGGTAGCATAGAAGTAGGGGCCAGCAAAGTCGACCTGCTCGGCACGCTCGGCAGTCATAGACTGACCTGCGATAACAGCATCATAGGTGCCGGTCTGAACACCGGGAACCAGAGAGTCCCAGTCGGTCTGGACAACTTCCAGATCCCAGCCGTTGGCCTCGCAGACCTTCTTGGCAATCATGATGTCATAACCGTTGGCATAGCCGCCGGCGTTGTTGGAGATAGGCACTGCGCCGTTGCTGTCATCAGCCTGGGTCCAGTTGTAGGGAGCGTAAGCGCACTCCAGAGCAATGGTCAGAACGCCGTCTTCCACGCCGCTGGCAACAGCGGTGGAATCGGGGGTCGTGGTGTCAGGAGTGGCAGCAGGGGTGTTGTTGCCGCCGCAGGCGGTCAAGGCGCCAACCATCATCATGGCAGCCAGCAGTACAGAAATCATTCTTCTCATTTTCATCGTTTCCTTTCAAAATACGTTTGTTTTTGCAACAAAAAAACCGCCTCATCAACGATGAGCGGTAAAACAGATCTTAGGCCGTGGTAGATATCATTCCACGCCAATCTCGTCCAACAGCGCTCCGCAATTTCTTGCGACAGTCCGCCGAATATTTTTCGACGGCCCAGGTGATCCTTGAAACAGGAACTTCAAAAACCCCTTCGGCGGCTTTCCCTTTCGCTTTCCGGATTCCTGTCCGATGATGAAAACTACTAATGTTAGCCGCGCCTCTATCGTACGCAGTATTTTGTTGTTGCTATGATTATACCGTTCTTGTGGGAAATGTCAATCCCATTTTCGCCAATTTATACATTTTCGCCAAATGGCAAAAAAGAACGCCGCAGTTTGCGGCGTTCTTTAGCACTTTTATACGATAAAGTTCTTAGAAGGAGCCCAGGTTTGCGGAAGCGTCAGCGTCAGAAGAAATGCCGCCGAAAACATAGTCGTTGCCGGGCAGGATGGCGTTCAGGATCACGCCGCACAGAGCTGCGATAGCCATGCCGGACAGGGTCACAGCAGCGCCGCCCACGGTGAAGGTGATGCCGCCCACAGAGCTGAAGCCCAGACCGCTGACGAACATGACAGCAGCGATGATCAGGTTGCGGGACTTGGTCAGGTCAACCCGATTCTCCACGATGTTGCGGACACCGACAGCGGAGATCATACCGTACAGGATGAAGCTGACACCGCCGACGATAGCAGCAGGAATGGAGTTGACCAGAGCGTCGAACTTGGGAGAGAAGCTCAGGATGATGGCATAGATAGCAGCCAGGCGAACCACAGCGGGATCGTAGACCTTGCTCAGAGCCAGAACGCCGGTGTTCTCACCGTAAGTGGTGTTAGCGGGGCCACCGAACATGCCGGCAACTGCCGTTGCCAGACCGTCGCCCAGCAGGGTGCGGTGCAGACCGGGATCCTCAATGAAGTTGCGGTTGGTGGTGGAAGAGATTGCGGAAACGTCACCGATGTGCTCCATCATAGCGGCGATGGCGATGGGAGCCATGACCAGGATTGCGGAGACATCGAACTTTGCGATGACGAACTTCTGCAGGCCGATGATGCTGGCCTCGTTGACAGCGGTGAAGTCCACCTTATTGGCAACCAAAGCCACGATGTAAGAGCCCACAACACCCAGCAGAATGGGGATGATCTTGATCATGCCCTTGCCCCAGATGTTAGCGACCACGATGATGGCGATAGCCACCAGAGCCAGCCACCAGCAGGTCTGAGCATTGTTGATAGCGGAACCAGCCAGATTCAGACCGATCATGATGATCATGGGGCCGGTCACGATGGGGGGGAAGTAACGCATGACCTTCTTGGCGCCCAGCACCTTGAACAGCAGAGCCAGAACCAGATACAGCAGGCCGGCGATCACGATGCCGCCCAGAGCGTATGCCAGCTTGGTTTCGGGAGTCATGCCCTCATAAGCAGGCAGAGTTGCCACAGTGGCGAAGCCGCCCAGATATGCAAAGGAAGAACCCAGGAATGCGGGAACCTTCATCTTGGTGCAAACATGGAACAGCAGAGTACCCAAACCAGCCATCAGCAGGGTGGTCTGAATGCTCAGAGGCAGGCCGTAGCCCTGCACCAGAATGGGCACCAGAACGGTAGCGCCAAACATGGCAAACAGATGCTGCAGACCCAGGATCAGCATGCGGGGCATGCCCAGCTCACGGGCATCATAGATGGCCTCCTGGCCGAGAACGGATTTCTTTTCTTTCATTTTCCTTCTCCTCTCTGATAATGAAACTTCTATCTAAAAAAATAAATAGACACAGGGAACGCTTGGAAATGCGCAAAAAAATACCGGCTCCAATAGCCGGTCAGGAAATGGAAACAGAGGGGGCAATACTACCAAAAGAAGAATAAAGAGAGGAATACACCGCCGCTTTCATTTCAAATCGATGCAGCATGGAACTCCCCTCCTCTCTGTTATCGGATGTATTATACGCAAGGTCGAATTGAATTGCAAGAATTATTTTGATGATAGATTCAAAAAGTTTTCTTCCGAAATTGTCGATTATGCCAAAGAGAAAGGAGATACCTTCCAGATCTGGAAAGTTTCTCCTTATTAAAGTATTCTATTTATCTTTTATCGTCTGTGGCAGGGTTATCGATTCGTTTCCCTGTTTCTGTAAATCGGGAACCATGGCAGGGACAGTCCCAGGTACGCTCCTGCGCATTATATTTCAAAGCACAGCCCAGATGGGGGCAGCGTGGTACGGTAGGTGTCAGCAGATTCAGCATTGACTCTCCCGCGTTGGCGGCCAGTTGGAGGTGAAAAACGCTGCGGGACGGGTCAAAGGCCGGTGCATAAGGATTGTCCCTTCCCAAAATCCGGTCCGTCAGGATATGCGATGCCACCATAGAATTGGTCATTCCCCACTTGTTGAATCCTGTTGCCACATACAGTCCCGCTGTATTGGCGGAATATGGGCCAATATAGGCACTGCCATCCAGCGTCATACAGTCCTGCGCCGCCCATCGAAATGCCGGTTTCGCCTTTGGATAATGTTGAGCCGCAAAGTCCTCCAGTTCCTGCCAACCGGTAGTCTTCTTTCCGGTTCGTTTGCTGCCGCCGCCCAAAATCAGATACTCCCCTGCATTACGAAACGACAGACCGTCCTTGGACTCATCTACATACATTCCATCCACCTGAGGAGCGTCTCGCAATGCCAATACATAAGAACGCTCCTGATACAGCTTTAAAAAATAACTGCCATGCTTATTCAACATCGGAAAATGGGTGGCAATGATAATATGCTTGGCTCGAACTGTTCCGTGGTTCGTGACCGCAATATGCTTCCCCAGTTCCAGCACTTTGGTATGTTCATAAACACGGAGGTTTTTGGCGATCTTCATCGCAAATTTTAGAGGATGAAACTGCGCCTGATTCCCAAAGCAAATGGCGCCTTTCACTGTGATTGGCAAAGGCAGGTCGTCCACAATTTCCGTGGGATGTCCTAAAGTATCCAGTACTCTCTGCTCCTGTTCCAACTTCTTCAAATCCGTTGTCGTATAAACATAGGACAGCTTTTCTTCGTAGTCGCAGTTTATCTGTTTACATAACTCTCTATATTCCTCTCCTGCAGCCAACTGCGCCTGCAGGTACTGCCTGCTGCGCTCTTCGCCCAGCTTTTTCATAAGTTTCTGATACACCAGTCCATGCTGCGCTGTTATTTTTGCCGTGGTGTTCTGCGTTATACCGCCGCATATCCGCCTTTCTTCCACCACAATGCAGTCCACACCTTCTTTGGCCAGTTGGTAAGCACATAACAGCCCTGCCAATCCGCCGCCGATAATCAGCACATCCACTTTCATACTGCGGCGCAGCGAAGGGAATTGATGCATGTTTGCCGTTCCGCTCCATAGCGATTCCATGTCGTTCACCTCAGAATCAGTATGTGCAGAGAACTACCAATTTACGCAGAAAGGAGACTGTCTCCGTGTGTGAGACAGTCTCCTTTATCATACTACGTTTAGACCAGATACTTTGCCGCCAGCGCAGCCACATTGTCTGGATTTTTTGCAAACCAACTCATAAAGTCCTCACCGGTCGCCACCACGGTCTTGCCCAGTTCCACCAAAAATGCGGGAATTTTTTCCTCCAAAATCGCGCCGATCTCGCCGCCCATAGCTTCCTCTCCTTGTCTGTCACATCCGCCAATGAACAGGTTAAACGCAGGCTGTGCCTTGCCATCCACCACCTTGCTGCCGCCACGGAAGCCGAGGACACCAGTCTGGTGTGTGCCGCAGGAGGATGGGCATCCGCTGATATGGATCTGGGGCAAGGCGCCATCCGGCAGATTCGCTTCTCGCACCTTCTCAATGCAGGCAGCCAGCAGGCCTTGTGAATCCCGTACACCCACCTGACAGGTGGCAGCGCCAATACAACTGACAGACGTCTCAAACAGCGTTGTGGCAGAGTCCGATTCTGTAATAGCCAGCATCTTCTCCGCTTCGTCGCCGGTCAGATTGATGAGGTAAACAGTCTCGTCAGGTGCAATGCGCAGTTCCACGCTGTCCATCGTCTGCATCGCGTCACTGACGGCACAAAGCACATCCAGATTCGGCATTCCGCCGATGGGATGCCACACCACCGTGTACAGGCCCTGCTGTTTTTGCTCCCGGATCCGCCTGCCGGAAACAGTCGTGCCGTTACCGGACTTACTCAAAACAGGCTCTTCCACCTGCAGTTCTAAATCTTCGCCGGAAGCAAAGACCTCCTGCAATTTCTCATGATATGCCTTGGCATATCCCTCAGGGCCACCGCAAACATCCTGCATATAGCGGGTTCGCGCCTTGCCACGGTTCTCGTAATTGCCGTAGGTGCGGAAAGTCAGCCACATAGCCTTAATATAGTAGAGAATTTTTGTGGGCGAGACATTGTCCGCCACTTTCACGCCGAACTTCGGGTTGTTGCCCAAGCCTCCGGCGCTGTACACGTCAAAATTACCATCCGGGCGCGCCACAAAGCCCAGGTCACGGAAGGTTGCGTGGGTCACGTTCTCCGGTGCATTCGAGAAGCCAACTTTCAGCTTGCGGGGCATCTTTTCCGCCTTGACAAAGTGCATCAGATACTCGCCTGCGGCCTCAGCCCAGGGCAAAACGTCAAAATACTCACCTTTCTGCACGCCGGATAAGGGCGCGCACATCACATTACGAGGGAAGTCTCCGCCGCCGCCCATGGTAACGATGCCCACGTCCAGAGCGCTCTCCATAATACGGCAGACCTGCTCACCGCTGAGGTCATGCAGCTGGATGGTCTCACAGGTGGTGAAATGCGCACGCTTCACGCCTTCCTTACGGATGCTCTCTGCCACAAATGCCATCTTCTTTTTCGTTACACGACCACCGGGCATACGCAGACGCAGCATACTGGCCTGACCGCCCTTCTGGGCATAGGAACCATACAGGCCCGAAAAGCCTTTGTAGGCATTTTTATCCACTTCGCCAGCATAGAACGCAGCCGTTTTCTCCTGAAAAGCCGGCAGATCCACTTTCCAGTTCTGGGGATCAATTCGCTCGACCATAGTATTTCCCTCACTTTTTCTATAACAACTGTTGCCTAAACACCATTTTAGGTATACCATTTTATGTATGTCATATCATAGCACATTTTTCTCACTGAAACAACACGGAGATTTCTTGTAATGAAGCAGTTTTTTATCTTTCGTAAAGGTCTTTCTCTTCTGGCCGCTTTGCTGTTGCTCCTGCTGTCTGCAGGCTGCAGTAATCCTTCAGCTAAGCCGTCCCCCACGGCTCAACCCGAGCCGGAGGCTATCACATTCACCGATGCCATAGGCAACGAGGTCACGGTTTCCACCTGTCGGCGTGTAGTATCTCTGTACGGTAGTTTTGCAGAAACATGGATGCTGGCCGGCGGTACGCTGGTGGGGGTGACGGATGACGCGGTTGATGAGCGTCAGCTAGACTTCGGAGATACCGAAGTTTCCATAATCGGCAGCGTCAAAGAGCCAAACCTTGAAAACATCTTTGCCCTGGAGCCGGATCTTGTACTTCTCTCCGCCGATATTGCCGCGCAGGTGGCGCTGGATGACGTCCTGACCCAGTCCGGAATTTCCCACGCATCTTTTCAGGTGGACTCTTTTTCTGACTACCTTACTATGCTGCAGCAATGCTGCGCCTGTACCGGACACCCGGAAAATTTTGAAGTCTATGGCACTTCCGTGCAGCAGCAAATCGACCGTGTTCTGGAGACCGTACAAGGCCAGTCTTCTCCTTCCGTCCTATTGCTGCGAGCTTACTCCACCGGAGTGAAAGCCAAGGGCACCGACAACCTCACCGGCGTCATGCTGCAGGATCTGGGTGCTGACAATCTGGTGGAACACGGCAGTGTTTTGGAGGATATCAGTCTGGAGGAAATTCTGGTCCAGAATCCCGATTTCATTTTTGTGACCACCATGGGCAAAGAATCCGCTGCATTAGCTTTCCTGGATGATAACTTCAAAAGCAATCCCGCATGGTCTTCTCTCACTGCTGTGCAAAATGAGAACGTAATTGTTCTGCCCAAAGAATTATTCCACTACAAGCCCAACGCTCGATGGGGTGAAAGTTATGAAGTACTTGCAAAATTCCTCTACCCGCAGCTTGCCGCCGACCTCGGCTAAAGGGCGAGTCTCGGTACTCTTTTTGCTGTTTCTGCTGCTGAACCTGGCCACACTTCTCAGCCTGCGGTTCGGCAGCCAACCCCTCGCCTTTGACGAACTGCTTTCCGGTACCGGAACAGCATATACTATTTTTCTCTATATTCGTTGGCCGCGCACCGTGGCAGCCCTGTTGGCCGGCGGAGCTCTCGCCACCGCCGGTGTCTTGATCCAAGCCGTTCTCAACAATTCTATGGCCAGTCCCAACGTCATTGGCGTCAATGCCAGTGCAGCATTCTTCGCCCTTTTGGCAGTTTCCCTTTTTCCCGGTAAAGTTCCCCTTGCTCCCGCTGCTTTTCTAGGGGCTTTGATCACTGCGTTATTCATTTACGGTCTTGCACTTCGGGCGGGTCTGAGCCGCAGTTCGCTGATTCTGGCCGGCATTGCCGTCAGCAGTATTCTGAATGCAGGAGTCGATGCCATTTCTCTACTGTTTCCTGATGAATCCATCGGCTCAACCGCATTTCTGCTGGGTGGTTTTTCCGGCATCACCATAAAAAGGGTTGGTCAGGCTGTTCCATTTCTCTCTGTTGGTTTCCTTTTGGCACTGTTTCTGGCCGCAGAATTGAATATTCTACAATTAGGAGAGGAAAGCGCTATTAGCTTAGGACTTTCCGTGAAGCGCACACGGTTTCTGGCCACTCTTGCCGCCGCCCTGCTGGCAGGCTCTGCTGTCAGCTTTGCAGGTCTTTTAGGCTTTGTGGGACTATTGGTTCCCCACATGGCGCGGCGGCTCATTGGCCGGGATCATCGCTGGCTGATTCCTGCCTCCGCTCTTTTGGGTGCGTCTTTTGTCCTTTTATGTGATGTGTTGTCTCGCATTCTCTTCGCTCCCTATGAACTTCCGGTAGGCATCGTCATGTCTCTGCTGGGCGGACCGTTCTTCCTATATCTTCTCCTGCGGGGCAAAAGGAGGCGGGTCAATGATTGAATGTAAAAACATCTGTGCCGGTTACCGGAACGTAACAATTTTGCACGACCTGACCTTTACGATCCCAACAGGCGGGTTGGTCAGCATCATCGGTCCCAACGGCTGCGGCAAAACCACCTTGCTCCGCACCATGGCCAAGCAGATTCCCCCGCAAAGCGGCACGGTTTTATACGATGGGGTCGACATTGCTACCATATCCCGCAAGGATCTTGCTCGAACCGCCGCATTTCTGCCCCAAGTGCGCCCGATTCCGTCCATTTCCGTGCAGGCACTGGTCTCTCATGGGCGATTTCCTCATCTGGGCTTCTCTCGCACACTGCGCCCAGAAGATCGAATTGCGGTACAGCGCGCGATGGAGCAGACCGGTATTACCCCATGGGCAAACCGCAGTTTGGACTCCTTGTCCGGTGGTGAACGGCAACGGGTATACCTGGCTATGGCACTGGCGCAGGAGACTGACATCATTTTTCTGGACGAGCCTACCACGTACCTTGACCTACACTACCAGTTTGACCTGCTGGAACTCCTGCAGCAGCTTCAACGCTCCGGCAAAACCATTGTCATGGTACTGCATGACTTATCATCGGCCCTGCGCTACTCCACTCAGGTCGTACTCATGGATCAGGGACAACTCCTGTTTTCCGACTCTCCCCAGGCACTTCGAAACACCGATCTGCTGGCGCAGACATTTCACGTGCAGACACGGTTTTTTGATGATCACGTTTTATTTGAACCTTTGGGGTAAACTTAAAATCTCTAACCAATATAAAACATCCTCTCGCCAATGGTGAGAGGATGTTTTTATGAAAATTTACGCTTGGCAATGGTAGCGGTACAGCATCACTGCAAGCTGTTCTCTTGTCAGCGTTTTCTCCAGCATAAGGTCCGTACCGTTCCCTTTCATAATGCCGCTTTCCGTGATCCATTTTACTGCTGCTTCTAACTCTGATTCCACCTGTGATTCTTCCGCTTCCCAACCGGAGACCACCGTTTCTTTCCCGCTGCGGCTGTCCCAACGAGCACGGCTGTCCCGCACGTCCACATGCGTAAATGTTCCGTACACGCCAATACCACCCGAAGTAGGCAGCAGGCGCTCTGCGACCTGAGCGATCTCCAGAGGCGTCACTCCCGCTATGGAGATATCCGCAGCCTTTCCCAGTTTGTGCTGTGATTTTGCTGCGCCGCCGACTTGAGCATTATAGGCTTCCGTACGATAAGCCGAATGAATTACCACCGGCTTACCGAAACGATTTCGAATATTTTCCAGAAGCTCCACCAATTTATCTGAAATCAAAATGGTATCACTGCCATCCTTACAGCGAAACTCTTTCACCCGAAAATGCTCCGCAAGGCTTGTCGCACCGTCCTTGCAGAGAGAATAGGTCTTTACGTTCATCTCTGTCTCCTCCTCTTCCCAGAACAGCAGCAGCGTTGCAACGATACGACTGCTGCTAACCGCTCCATCAGGGAAAACACTCTGTGTGCTGCCGCCTCCATCCAACATGATGCCATCGATACAGCCATAAGACAGCAATTTTTCCTGCAGTTGCTCCCGGGTCAGTGCTTGCTTGTCGCACCACAGCAATACTTGCCCGTCTTTCATCCAACCCACAGCGGTCCGCTCCGCTTTTCGAGCCACATCCGGCGTCAGATCACGCTGCAATTTTGCACCATTTTTTAAAATCGGCACACCGCTCAAAAAGCTATATCCCCGGTCAGTGCTCATGATAGGCAATCCGTCATAGCCTATGGAGACTCCCCAATCCGTGTACTGATCAGAAGCAATGGTTTTCCCCTCAACCACCGTCCAGCCCACAGGTTGAAAGGTACTATTGAAAAAACCGCCGTTAATGATATGCGTGCAGCCGGTTTCCCGTTTGATTTCTGCCGGAGTGCGGCGGGCGGTGTTATGATACACCGCCCCACGCCGGCACCGAAAAATATCAACCATTTCTTTCCGCCTTTTCCGCCGCCTGTTTCTGCGCCTGCGTTCCAAAATAAAAGGCAATCACCACGGTGAATACCGTCAGAAACTCCTGCCCAGAGATGCGCCCTGTCACAGACAGATAAGAAAACACTCCCGTCAGGGCAATGGTCACAATCGACTTCACCTCAAACAGTTTTGCGATTCGTTCCATCATGCGTCCCTCCGTTCCAAAGCTTCCACCCGACGGCAGACCGTTTTGATCTGCTCCTCCACCACCGGCATCCGTTGGGCAAAATGGTTATGCTCTCGCACTTCTCTCGTCAATTCAGAAATTTTTTCTTCGCTGACCGCCTGCGCCGTTCGGTTGCTCAGCAGTACTCCTGCCAGCGTAACACCGCCAGTGATCAATGCTACAATAATATTCTCCATGGTCAATCCTCCGCCCCCGGAATCGCTTTCTGGAAGCTTTCCCATGTGTGGCCTGCTGCCTCCACCGTTGCCCAGGTCCAAGCCTGCTGTTCACATTCCTGCCACGTCTGATAACGGAAGTAGAACTCCACTTCCAGATGGCAAGGGATCAATTCCAACACGATATGACGGATCCGTTCAAAGTTTTCAGGAATACCGCCCACATGTGGAAACCGCACCTGCAGTTTTCCCTCTCCCAGTTCGATGGCCTGTGCTTCCACGCCGCAGCCCCATAAGGATTCGTCAATAGCCGCAGGTGTAAGGCTGTCACCGCTGATGTTCATCAATGCTTTCAGTGCCGCGCGTCTGCCGGCAGTTTTGGTCGCACCGCTGAAGTATGGCAGCAGGCTCTCTCTGCGGCGCAGTCCTTCATCTTCCGCAGTTACCACTACGCTCTCGCGTTCTACCCAGTCAACCAGTTCGGACACTTCGTCCAATACACTGCCTAATGCTGCCAATTCACCGCTGTTTCTACTGGTATGGGACAGGTCATAGACACCCAATGGAGACAGCAGCGTTCTCAAGTACCGCTCATACATCAATCCGTCTCCCATTCTGCCACCGTAACATTTCCCAGCACCGCCAAGTCCGTGTCGTCAGCATTTAAGTCTGCCGCAGGCGCTGCAAAGCGATAATTTTCCACACCATCGATGGCAAAAAGGCGACTGCCAAGATCCGCCAGCAGCACCGACTTGCCCAACAATTTTCCACTGAAATAATCTGCGATCACTTTTTGGGCGTTTTCGATCACGGTCTCCGCATCTGCATCCTCGTGAATTTTCAATGCAACCGCTACATTGACGATCTTCTGCGTAGGTGCCTTTACCTGAACATCCACAGCGATTTCACGCCGTTCCTGCAGTTCCTTTCTCACCGTCTCGATCAGGTTTTCATCGGGAATGCCTTCCGGAGCAGAAATATAAACATCCACCGTGCCAATTCCCCGTGCGCGCCCGATCGCCTTTGCCGCAGCCACACCAGGGCAGCTTAATGCGGTTTCTTCATACCACATCGCATTGGCACCATTGGGCAGGCGCTGATAGCTGCTCAAAATACGCTCACGCAGTGCATCATCCGTCTCAACATCAGCGCCGCCAAGGAAGGCAGCTCGATTACGCACAGAAGTAACAGCCAGAGGGCACACTGTCAGCAGCCGCACCGCTCCTGCAGGCACATTGCCACTTCGGCCTGCCTCAACTGCTTGCGCCGCAACTGTAACAAAGGCCGTTTCTGCTTCCAACACTGCGTCCTCCACAGTTTGGTAGCGCAGCTCACCATCCGTCATGCAGACCGTACCTTTGGGAATGGTAATGGGTTCCTTCTGTAATGCTGTTACATAAAACGTCAGTTCGCCCACTGCTTTGGTCGCCTCGTTGCGGTGAAGGCCGCGCATTGCGGCATGGTATTCTAAATAAGTATCCTGTGCCGTCTGAGGAAAGCTCTGATTCAGCACCCACTCCGTCTGGATATAGAGTGATTGGATCTGCGCTGATACCGCCCAAAGTCGCACAGCCAAATCGCAGTCTTCTGCCAGAACCTCGCCTGTACGCTCTGTGTATCGATTCAGTAAAGACTGATAAATTTCTTCCACGTCTTTCATGTTCTCTCCTCCCTCAGCTGACGTTCAGATTCACATGCAGCTGTTTTTCATTCCATCGCAGTTCCGCTGTCAGTTCCATGGTCGTGTCGTCAACAGGAGTTAACGTCACATTTTCCACCGTTAGATTTTCATCTGCCAACGCCTCTGCCACAAACTGCTGGGCTGCGCTCTTTTTTGTGCCAGCAGGAATGCGTCCCAGTTCCCAAAGACGGCTGCCCAACTCCGGCAAAAATGGAAAGCTTCCCCTTCGTGCAGTTAGTTTGAACAGCACTCTTTGCAGCAGAGCATCCTGACCGGAAACTTCAAGCAGCGTTCCGTTTTCATTGATATAATCACCGTTTTTTAATGCAAGCGCCATATTCCTTAACCTCCGCAAATACAAGGACGATATGGCATTCCATTGACAATCAATTCCCCTGTAATAGAAACCCTGCCTTGCAATTCGATTGAACCGTTTTTTCTCAGGTAAATAGATGTTCCGTCAGAACTATATAGGTAGATTTCTCCCGGCTGCATGCTCACAGGTGCCGCTCCCTGCTGACAGCCCGCCACCCATCGTTCTGTACCGCCCGGGCCGCCCTGCAGCACTACCACCCGCTCACCACTGGCTGGGCGCCACACATAACCGCCAGGGCCAAACACCGTCAAGTCACGCTGTTCCCCTCGTGTCACAACGGCCAGTTTGTCTCCAGTAATGGTCGTTACGCCGACCTCGGCGTCCCCCATGGGCATTTTGGTCTTTGTCTGCTCACTCAGCCACACTTGCCTCACACTCCTTCAAGGTCAAAGTCACTGTGGTCCCTTTCCGCGCAGAGCAGGTACTCTCCGCAGCTGCCACTTTCCATGTGGCGTTCACTCCCAACCAGGGCAAATTCAATGCTACTCGATCACCCGGAAAGGCCAAAAAACTGCCCGGCAACGTCAATTCCACAATGCGTTCATCTTTTCGAGACTTCTCCAGCAAAGCTTGTCCCGTACGGCGCAACGTTTCCCATGTAGTGCTGCCGGGCATATAAAGCACGCGGCGGCATTGGCCGCCTCGCTGAAGCCAGTCCTCATTTTTCTCCCAATAACTGGTGTTCTTCTGTTTATTGATCACCAGCACTTCCGAAAGAACCCCATAATGGTCTACCAGCAGGCGGCATTGCAGCACCGGAGATTCCTCATCAATACGGAGCGTTTGAGCAGGGAATGCGTCCGGTGTTGCCACAAGATTTCCATTCCGAAGAAATCTCGGTTGAAAGCCTCCCCATGTCTCGCAAAAGTCCACTAACACCTTCCACTGGCTGGTTCCTGCCGGTACCGTATAATTTTCACCTCGCAGATCTGCCACTTCCGCGCAGGTGAGTCCATATGGAACCGCATGATTTTGAATCAGGTCCTTCAGCGTTACCGCCTGATAGGTCATAGCGCGTGACTCGTTATCCAACAGGCGTGCCGCATAACCCCGTCCACTGATCGTTGCTCGCAAGCCATCTGTCCCCGGTTCGATTTCATATTCATCTATAATGCCTCGCAGCATCAGATTCCCGTTTTCTAAAGCGGAAAATGTTGA
>JAKSQE010000069.1 GCA_024404295.1 Oscillibacter sp. | reverse complement strand
TAATTGCCGATGACCACATCCACTCCCTTGGAAGCAAGATCCCGAACAGCCTCCTCGCTGTTGACGGTGTAGGTTTTGATCTCCAGTCCGTTGCCCTTCACCTCTGCTACCACCTCATGGGTCAGATTATGGTAATTCGGATGGAAGGAATCCATGCCATACTTCTTGCAATAGGCACCGGCATCGATGAGCCAGGTGTCAAACAAAAAACCGAACTTCAGGCAGGGAGCAATCTTCTGCATCCGCAGAACGGAGAAGTGATTGAAGCTGGAAATGCAGATGCGGTCCTGCAAGTGGAACTCTTGGATCAGTGCCCAGACCTTTTCTTCAATGCCTTCGTACTCATAGATGCCTGTTTTCAGCTCTACATTGGTCTCAATGGGAAGCTCTTTCACCAGTTCAAAGTATTCCCGCAGAGTGGGGATCTCGTTGAAACCATACTGGCCGGTAAACAGGAAAGACGCATCCAGCCGTTTCAGTTCCGCCAGCGTCATACTGCGAATCTCACCTTTACCGTTGGTGGTGCGGTCGACCGTCTCATCGTGGCAGATAACCACCTCGCCGTCCCGGCTCAGCTGTACGTCCAGTTCAATTCCATCCACGCCGACCTCAATGGCCTTACGAAATGCCAGCATGGTGTTTTCGGGATATTTCCCGCTAAAGCCACGATGCCCGTAATTCTTTGTCATAGTCATGCCTCCATGCAGCTTTGCATGTTTCTGAATTCGAGAGCGTTTTACTTTTCAACGATATGAACGTTCAAGTGGTCGTAGGTCATCTCCACATGATGCTTTGCAAACGTCTCTCGTATCGTCTCGTTGAGGGTGAAATATGCGGGCCAATAATCGTCTACTGCCGTCCAGCAGCGCACCATGTACTCGATGGAACTCTCCCCGTAATTCGTCAGATACACTTCGGGAGCAGGATCCGTCAGCACATTAGGCGTTCCCATAATGGCCTCACGGCAAGCTGCCTTTACATCTTCGGTGGGAGCATCGTAGGACGCGGTAACTTTGATGACAATACGGCGCCGCCCCAAAGTGGTGTAGTTTATGATTTTTGAACCGGCCAACTCGCGGTTGGGCTGCATAATAATTTGGCCATCCGCTGTCTGCAGTTTGGTATGGTTCAATCCAATTTCCAGCACGTTGCCGCTGATGCCGCCTGCCTCAATAAAATCGCCAATCTTAAAGGGATGGGTAGACAAAATCACCATGCCGCCTGCCACATTGCCCAGGATATCCTCGGCAGCCAGGGTGATGCCCAACGTCAGGACAGACAGCAGTGCGGTCAGGGATGTCATGTTGATGCCCAGATCGTTACATACGATGATGACACCGATGATGTACAGTGCAGCTTTGATGGCACGCTTCGCATATCCGCATACCTGCTCATTCAGCTTAGACTTGCCCAACACGCGATCCAGCATCTTCATGATCAGTTTGATTGCAACAATGCATACAATCGCAGTCAACGCCGCCTTCAGAATGCTCGTCAACGCCAGAGTACCCACAGAAATGCCCATATCGGAAATAATACTGCTCATTCTATTCTCCTTTTACTTCTTTCGGTCCGCTTCGATCAGCAATTTCAAGCCATCCACCGCTACACGAACTGCGGCCGATGTATCCTCACTCATCTTCTGGTCCAGGCCTGCGGCTTCCCGCTCCTGATTCCAGACTACATGGAAGCAACTGCCACAGCGGCAGCCCAGTGCCGCTGCCACCACGAACATGGCGGCAGACTCCATCTCACTGGCTTTCACGCCCAGACGCTTCCAACTGTCCCACTTTTGCTTCAGTTCGTAATAAACCGGGCTGGTTTCCGGGCTATGCTGACCGTAAAAGCTATCCTTACACTGAACAACACCGGTGTGCAAAGGAAGCCCCAATGCCCTGGTAGCTTCTCGCAGACACTGTACGATTTCATAATCCGCCACAGCGGGGAACTCCAACGGCGCATATTCCTGGCTGGTGTGTTCGTAGCGAATTGCTCCGGTCGCAACCACAATATCGCCGCTTTGGACATTCAGGTCGATCCCACCGCAAGTACCGGTGCGGATAAAAGTATCTACCCCGCATTTATGCAGTTCCTCCATCGCAATGGCCGCAGAAGCACCGCCAATGCCTGTAGAACAGGCGGTCACCTTTTCGCCCAACAATGTTCCTGTCCATACGTTGAATTCCCGATTGCTGGCTACCTGATGCGCATCCTCAAAATATGCCGCAATGGCAGGCACACGCCCCGGGTCACCCGGCAGAATGCAATAACGGCCCACATCACCGGGTTTGCAATGAATATGAAATTGCTTTTCCAGTTCTTGCATACCTTCACCTGTTCCTTTCTTATTTCATCGTCACAACGGTCACGCCGTTCTCGCCTTCGCCGTACACGCCTAAGCGGAACGACTTCACGCTCTTATTCCGGCGCAAAATATCATGCACCGCTTTCCGCAGAGCACCGGTGCCCTTGCCGTGGATGATGGTCACCGTATCCAAATGTCCCATCACAGCAGCGGAAAGGAAATTCTCCACCACGCTTTCCGCTTCCAACGTTTCTAAGCCGCGGATATCCAATTCTCTGGCAGCGCTGGCCCGAATGACCCGATCCGCATTCTGGCGAATGGTTTTGGAAACCGTTTTCTTGCGAGCGGCTCGTTCATCGTCCTCAATGAGTCGCACCTCGTCCGCCTTGGCTTTCATCTTTAAAATGCCGGATTTCAGCTGCAAGGTGCCATCCTTGCCCACGGAGACCACTTCAGCCGGCGTGCCGACACCCGGAATCTCCACCAAATCCCCCTCCCGAATGGGGCGGCTGGGCTTGGGGATCGGTTCTTTCACATAGGTCTTGCCGGTGGCGGCATCTTCAGCCTCATTCAGCATACGGCGCAGCTCAGCTCGTGCTTCGTTGGCATTCATAGCCCGTTCGGCCTTAGCCTGCTCTTTCCGCATTCGCTCCAATTCAGAAAACACTTCATCCGTGGCAGCACGGGCATCCCGCAATATGCGCTTGGCTTCCGCTTCGCCTCGGGAGCGGGCATTTTCCTTGGCACGCTCCATCTGTTCCCGGAATTCACGGGCTTTGCGGGCATCTTCCTCTCGCTGGCGGAACAGGCGGTCGGCCTCCTGTTCCCGTTTCTCCAATGCCTGCCGTTTGGTCTCCAACTGGGTCAGAATATCCTCAAAACGAACGCTTTCACCGCTCATCTGCTCCTGTGCCTTTTCAATCACCGCATCCGGCAGACCCAACCGCTTGGAAATGGCAAAGGCGTTGGATTTGCCGGGAATGCCGATGAGTAACCGGTAGGTGGGGCTTAATGTTTCCACATTAAACTCGCAGGAGGCATTTTCCACACCCGGAGTGGTCATGGCAAATGTCTTTAACTCCGCATAGTGTGTGGTGGCGGCAACTTTCGCACCGATCTGCCGTACCCGTTGGATGATAGCGATGGCTAATGCTGCGCCCTCGATTGGATCCGTACCGGCACCCAACTCGTCAAACAAGATCAGGCTGTCGTTGTCCGCCTCGTCCAGAATTGCCACGATATTCACCATATGGGCGGAGAAGGTGGACAAGCTCTGCTCAATGCTCTGCTCATCGCCGATATCCGCCAATACGCGGCCATAGACCGACAATTCGCTGCGGTCACCGGCTGGAATATGCAATCCACACTGTGCCATCAACGTCAGCAGTCCCAGCGTCGTCAGGCTGACGGTCGTACCACCGGTGCTGGGGCCGGTGATAACTAGCGTATCCAACGTTCCACCCAATTCGATATCAATGGGAACCGCTTTTTTCTGATCGATCAGTGGATGGCGTGCCTTTCGCAGGTGGATCGCTCCGTCCCGCCGCAAAATAGGACGCATGGCATTCATCTTGTAGCTTAATTCGCCACGGGCAAAAATCAAGTCCAGATGCACCATTGTGTCATAATCCCACAGGATATCCTCCCGGCGAGCGGCAGCATCAGCAGACAGTTCCGCCAAAATGCGCTCGATCTCCTTTTGCTCCTTAGCCTGCAGTTCCATGTACTCGTTATTGGCCTGCACCACACCCATGGGCTCGATAAACACCGTAGCACCGGTGGAGGAAATGTCATGCACCAAACCGGGCAGATTGCTCTTTTGCTCCGCCTTTACGGGAACCACAAATCGCCCGTCACGCTGAGTAATAATGGTCTCCTGCAATACCTTGGAATAACTGGGAGAAGAAATGATTTTCTGCAAAATCTGGCGGCTTTTGGCCTGTGCCTGCCGCATATGGCGGCGGATTTCTGCCAACTCTGTGGATGCCGCATCTGCGATGGTGTTTTCATCGGTAATACAACGCTTGATCTTGTCTTCCAGAAAGCGATTGCCGTGGAGAGATAAAAACAGATGGTCAATTGCAGTTGGCTCTATCGCATCGGCATTAAAATATTCTTTTGCTCGGCGGGTCGCATACAGCAGATCGCCAATGGTCAGCAATTCCCTTGTGTTCAGACTGCCGCCACGGTCGGCACGCCCCAGAGCCTCCGCCACCGGCTTCACGCCGGAAAAAGACGGCGCGCCGTGGAGACCGATCATCATGCGGGCGCCATCGGTCTGATCCAGCAAACGTTGTGCATCCTCTATGTCTGTCTCCGGTCGGATCGCCAGTGCCTTGGCCTTGGCATCCTCACTAACCGCTTTTTCGGCCAGTAGCTCCAAGACCCGCGGCAATTCCAGCGTCCGAATGGATTTTTCAAACAATTCGCTCATAATACGATCCTTTTCGTATAATTTTCATACAGTAATACAATCTGTATCCAATTTCGACTGTTTTTTCAGCTCTGCAAGCTCTTATAAAAGTCCAGCGTAGAGAATCCCCGTTCCAGCTGCGCGGCTGTAAAGGCCTCTGCTGCGCCGCTTAATCGTTTCATAGCGTCCTGCCCTAAAGAGAAAGAATACTGTCGTTTGGGGTCACCGTAAATGATGTACCGCAGTGCCTTGAGTGACTCGCCGCACAGTGGCATGGACAAGGCGCTCTCCTGCACGCCGCAGCTACGGCAGCGCAGCACACCCTGCACCACGTCTAAAAGTGGCTGCTCCGGCTCCGGATTGCCGCAGTAGGCGCAGCTATCCGCCAGTGGTTCGTAACCGGCAAGGCACAGCAGTTTCATTTCAAAAGCCGCTTTGACCAGCGACAGTGGCTTTTGCAACACCGCAATGGCATACAGACCGTTCAACAGATGACGGAGCAGTTCCCCCGTTTCCATTTCATCGGAGGAGACCGCTTCTGTCAGTTCTGCCAGATAAAACCCCAATGCCATGGCCTCGATATCTTTCCGCAATCCGTTAAACAGCTCGATGGTGCTGCCCTCGTTGGCGTAGTACCAATCGCCCTTTTTGTAGAGTGTCCACTCCGAGTAAACCAATGGCTGGGCGCAGGCCGCATATTTGCATCCTTTTCGCCGTGCACCTCGGGCAATCACGGAGATCTTTCCCTGATCCCCTGTCAAGAGCGTCAAAATCTTATCCGCTTCTTTCGTCTCCGTTTCTCGCAAAACGATGCCCTTTGTCACGATATAGGGCGTTTCCGCCATGGTCTCACCACCTATGTATGGGGCAAATGCCCCCATTACGCAGAGGGTTTTTCGCCCTCCTGCACAGATTTATAGAGCATATAGGCCAGCGGATCGCCGGTCTCGCAAAACACTTGCCAGCACGAAGTCGGTTCCATGGTGCAGACCTCCCTTTGGGATTAGTCTGCGCAGAGAAGAACGGAGTATGGCTGGTAAATTATTCGTCCCGATAACCGAACGAACGGACGTAATTGAGATTATCTCTCCAATTCTCCTTCACCTTGACCCAGGTCTGAAGATAGACCTTGGTGCCCATAAATTTCTCGATATCCTGACGGGCCATGGTGCTGATCTTTTTCAGCATTGCACCCTGTTTGCCGATAATAATTCCCTTATGACTGGCCTTTTCACAGTAGATGGTGGCATCCACATCAATGACGCCGCTGTCTCGCTCAGAGAACTTGGTGATCTCCACTGCCGTGCCGTGGGGGATTTCCTTATCCAAACACAGCAACAGCTTCTCACGCACCAATTCTCCCACCACCTGACGCTCCGGCTGATCGCTGGTCTCGCCATCGGGGAACAACTGCGGGCCTTCGGCGGCATACTGATGCAGTTCGTTCATCAGATCTTCCAGACCGCTGCCGGAATGGGCGGAAATGGGGATAATCGCATCAAAGCCATCCCATACCTCATTGTAGGCGGCGATGACGGGCAGCAGCTCGCTGGGCTCCACGGTGTCGATCTTATTGATGCAGAGGATGCAGGGGCTCTTCTCCTCCTGAATGCGCTCAATCAGTGCCTTTTCCGGGCCACCCACGTGGGGGATGGGCTCCACCAACAGCAAAGCGCAATCCACATCGGACAGGCTGGAGGTAACGATCTTCACCATGTAATCGCCCAGAGCGGACTTGGGCTTGTGCAGACCCGGGGTGTCCATCAAAATGTACTGGGTGTCGTCCTTGTTGACAATGCCGTAGATGCGATTGCGCGTGGTCTGTGCCTTGTTAGACACGATGGCCACCTTTTCGCCCACCAGCGTATTGGTCAGACTGGATTTTCCCACATTAGGCCGTCCGCAGACGGTGATCATTGCAGTTTTTGTAATCATAGGTAATCCTCAACTTTCCTTTATTTGAGCTATTTATATTGGTTTTCTTGCTTCTTCACTTATTTGCTCACCGTCGCAGCTTTAGGATTTCCACTCCCTTCGGTCCCGCAAATCCTGCTGCTTCCTCGACAAGCTCCTCGCTTTTTCCGCCACTGGCGGCGCTTCGGGCTTTTTTGCTCCCTGTCGCTGCTTGAGGATTTCTACTCCTTTCGGT
>JAKSQE010000068.1 GCA_024404295.1 Oscillibacter sp. | reverse complement strand
TGCAGGAAAATGTGACGCTGAAAAAGGATGTTGCCGGAACGTTGATGATCAATTCCGCAGAAGGTGCTACATTAAAAAACATGACCATTCACGGAGACTTGATTATTGCCCATGGTGTTTTAGGCACGGTAACTCTGAATGGTGTCACGGTTGATGGTGATACGTATAACTTCAGCCCCTATGAACCGACCGTTTTGCATGAACCTGAGATTCCGGAGAAGCCTGCCGCCGTACCTCTGGAGCCCAAAGATATTTATACCCCCGGTGTCCTGTCCGGTACATTTTTGGATTACTCCGGTTATAAGATTCCGATTTATAAGGATCGCGCAAAGAATACGCTTCGGAACTCCGATTTCTATTGGGATGGTGACCGGCTGGTTTATACCGGCAGGGAATACCGAACCCGTTTCGGTATTGATGTTTCCTCTTATCAGGGCGACATCGACTGGGAGGCCGTTGCAAGCGACGGCGTAGAATTTGCCATGATACGGTTGGGCTATCGAGGCTATGGACCCAGTGGAACATTGAATGAAGATACGCTGGACAAGTGCTATTATCAGAATGTAACCGGCGCAATGGCGGCTGGAATTGATACCGGCGTCTACCTATTTGCACAGGCTATTACCATTGAAGAAGCAATCGAAGAAGCGGACTATGTGATCGACCATTTGAAAGGGATCGAGATCAGCGGACCGGTTTGCTATGACTGGGAAATGCATAATGCAACTTATCGCGTTTATGGAACACCGCCCGAGATGGCAACTGCCTGTGCTGTTGCATTTTGCAAGCGGATTGAGGAAGCCGGCTACACACCGATGGTTTATGCGGGCAATTACGTTAGCTATGTGAAGTACGATCAAGGGGCCATTGCGCCGTATTTGAGTTGGTATCCTGAATACAAGGGTGAGAGCTCTGAAAATATTGCTCCCAGCCTGGTGTATCAGATGGACTATTGGCAGTATTCTACAAAGTGTAAGATCAAAGGCATTAGCGGCAATGTAGATGTCAATTTGCAGTTTATTCCCAGGCACTGAGAATGCTCATTTGATCGTTTTATCAGGCACTGTGCACGTTGTTGCACAGTGCCTGATTGATTGCTTCACTTTGAATAGCGATAAGTGGGGAAAAAATAGTGGAGTCAAAAGTATGAAAAAAACAGAAAAAGAGTATATATGCATTGTTAAATAGGAAGAAAAGATATTTTAGAAAAAATTTGGTTATTTTATCGAAAAAAGTGTTGACTTATTTGACGTAGACGATTATACTGTATCACACAATAAATTTGAGGGCAGGGAAGCTCATTCCACGTGGTTCTGTCTTCAATCATCGCAACTGCTGTTTTTTCGCTTGGTAAGCAGGCAAATTTCAGCAGAATTGAAGTCGATATCGGCTTCATGCAAAGGACTCGATAGAACTATCGAGTATTTTTATTTCTAATTTTCGCAAACGTTTGCGAAAATTCCGCATTTTTTCCCACAAAAATAGCATGTATGGAGGGGTATCTATGGCAAACACGATCACCTTAATCGTGCTGTGCGTGCTGGTCTTCAGCTTTACGTTTGTTAACGGCTTCCATGATGGATGCAACGTTGTCGCAACGCTGATTGCTAGTCGTGCAATGCGACCCAAGGTTGCGCTGGCAATGGCGGGCCTTGTGGAATTCCTTTCACCCTTTGCAATTCTTGTTTTGGGTGCAAGCGTTTCTGGTACGATGCAGAAGTTGGTGAATGCATCTCTGTATTCCGATCCGTCTATGAAGTCCGTTGCATTGGCCTTCATTACTGCGGGTATCGTTTCTGCAATCAGTTGGAACCTGCTGACGTGGAAACTCGGTATTCCGGCTTCTTCTTCCCACGCATTGATCGGTGGTGTTGTTGGCGCAGGTCTTGCAGCTTACGGCGCATCTAATATTAGCTGGGACTATTTCTTTGGCAAGGTTGTTCTGATGATCTTCCTGACTCCCGCAATTTCCTTTGTGGTTGGTTTTGTTGTTATGAAGATTACTCTTTTCTTGCTGAAGAAGGCTTCCCGCGGCGTGAATAAGTTCTTCGTGTACATCCAGTGGCTCATGATGGCATTCCTTGCTTTCAACCACCCTTACAATGACTCTCAGAAGTCTCTGGGTATCATTATGATTCTGATGTCTATTTTCTATGGCACCAGCGCAACGGATTTCCCCCTGTGGGGCATTGCACTTGCAGCTTTGATGCTTTCCTCCGGTATTATGCTGGGTGGCTTTGGCATCATCAAGACCGTTGGCACCGGCATTTATCGTGTCCGCCCGGTTCACTCCTTTGCCTCTCAGTTTACTGCCGGCGCAGTAATTCTGGGTGCATCCATGGTCGGCGCACCGGTTTCTGCAAGCCAGATCGTTTCTTCTTCTATCATGGGCGTCGGTTCTGCAGAGCATTATAAGCATGTTCACTGGGGTGTTATGGGTAAGATCATTACTTCCTGGATCATCACGATTCCTATTGTTGGCACATTGGGTGCAATCCTGTTTTTCGTTTTCCGTTTGGTATTCTGATAAATATTTGAAAGTTAAAACATAGGAGGATTTTGTTATGGGTATTTTCGGTAAGCATAAGGACCCGTTTTTTGTACAGCTGGAAGATCAGGCTGCTAAGGCTGAGGAGGCCTGCGCTGCTCTGTGCGCTTACTGCGCAACCCCCACTGAAGAGTGCGGCGACAAGGTGAAGAACATCGAGAAAGAGGCTGACGATATTCGTCATAAGCTGTGCGATGAGCTGTATGCCACCTTCATCACTCCCATTGACCGCGAGGATCTGTATCGCCTGTCCGGTACCATCGACGATGTGACCGACTACGCTTGGAACACCGTTAAGGAGTCCCGCATCTATGGCATTGTTCCCGATGCAGCTTGCGCTGAGATGTCCGCAACTCTGTTGGAGATCGCTAAGGAAATGCACAAGTGCGTTTCCTTGATCGAAACCGACACCAAGGCCAGCGACGCCGCTGCCGTCCGCGTTAAGAAGCTGGAGAATCAGCTGAACAAGCAGTTCCATCAGGCTGTTGCAGCTCTGTTTGAGCAGGATGACATCAAGAAGATCCTGAAGTATCGTGAGGTTTACAACCACCTGAACCACGCTTCTGATATGGCAGACCATGCAGCAGATATGATGCTGACAGTTCTGGTGAAGAAGTAATTCTTTTTCTGAATCGATTTATTTGAGTGGCGTTGCGAAAGCGACGCCACTCAGTTTATAATCGCACTCATATTCTTGACAGATGAAATAGATTCTCGTATTCTAAGAGCGTAGAAGAGGATTTTGATATAGGGAGTAATGGAGACAGAAGTGAGTCCCACTTTTTTCCCCCAAAAATAAATCTTTGCTTATATCTGAATCATTGAAATGGAGGAAAATCAAATGAACAAGTATGCAGGTACTAAAACAGAGAAAAATCTTTGGGAAGCTTTTGCAGGCGAATCTCAGGCACGCAATAAGTATACTTATTTTGCTTCTGTTGCAAAGAAGGCTGGCTATGAGCAGATTGCAGCATTGTTTTTGCACACGGCCGATAATGAGAAAGAGCATGCGAAGCTGTGGTTCAAGGAGTTAGGTGAGCTGGGCGATACTGCTGAAAACCTGCTTCATGCCGCAGAGGGCGAGAATGCTGAGTGGACGGATATGTACGATCGCATGGCCCGCGAAGCAGAGGAGGAAGGCTTTCCTGAATTGGCTGCTAAGTTCCGTGGTGTTCTGGCTATTGAGAAGAGCCATGAGGAGCGCTATCGTGCTCTGCTGAAGAATGTGGAGACGAAGCAGGTATTTGAAAAGTCCGGTGTGCAGATTTGGGAGTGCCGGAACTGCGGCCATATTGTTGTCGGTGTTTCTGCACCGGAAGTTTGCCCTGTTTGTAATCATCCTCAGGCCTATTTCGAAGTTCACGCAGAAAACTATTGATCTCTATGATCCAAGTGATTACACCTCAGCGCGCAAAAGAGATCATGGATACGGAAACCGATTGCTACATTCTGGATGTGCGGACACCAGGGGAATATGTACAAGGGCATATACTGAAGAGTATATCCATACCCTTAGCTGAACTGCCGGAAAAGGCAGAAGGGATTATTCCTGATAAAGAGAAAAAAGTTCTTGTTTATTGCAAAAGTGGAATTCGCGCCGGACAGGCTGCAATGATTTTAGAGCGGCTTGGGTATCGGATGGTTTTCAATTTCGGGGGAATCGTAGATTGGCCCTTTGAAACGACACAGGATTAAATGACAGCGCCACTGCGGGAATGGTTTCCGCAGCGGCGCTGTTGCTTTCCGAGTATTGGTACTGCATACAAAGACAAGCAATCTCATTCTTGCAATTTGCATAAATATATGGTATACTGTCTACAAATAGAAAGCAGGTGTTTTTGATACAAAAACAAAAACGCCTGTTTTGTTAGCACTATGTGTATAGAGAGAATAACGCATAAACAAATGGGATAAAGAAGGAAAAAATATGTTAAAGGTGCTTAAATTCGGCGGATCCTCTATGGCAGATGAAACCCAGTATGCCAAGGTAAAAGCGATTGTGGATGCGGATCCCGATCGAAAGGTCGTTGTTGTTTCTGCTGCGGGCAAACGTTTTAAGGACGACCATAAGATCACGGATCTGTTATATCTTTGCCATGCGCATAAGAAGTACGGTGTCAGCTGCGATGAGATTTGGAAGATGATCTGCGATCGTTATATCAGCGTTCGAGATGCATTGGGATTGAGTACGGATATTGAAAGCGAGTTTGCTGTTCTGCGGGAGAAGATTGACAGTGGGATTTCCGAAGATGAGTTAGTTTCTCGCGGCGAGTATTTCTCTGCCAGATTAATGGCAGATTATCTGGGCTTTGAATTTGTTGATGCTGCTGTTTGGCTGAAGTTTAACCTGGATGGCAGTGTAAATGAGGATGAGAGTTATCAGACACTGAAAAAGATCGTGGGCGGTCATAAGGTTGTGATTCCCGGTTTTTATGGTGTTATGCCGGACGGCGCAATCAAGACCTTTACCAGAGGCGGAAGTGATATTACCGGCGCTTTGGCGGCAGCCGCACTGGATGCGGATGTTTATGAGAACTGGACCGATGTTTCCGGTTTCCTGATGGCCGATCCTCGTATTGTGGACAACCCGGAGACCATTAAACAGATAACGTATTCAGAACTTCGAGAACTAAGCTATATTGGCGCGCAGGTACTGCATGAGCAGACTATTTTCCCTGTACGTGAAAAGAAAATCGCTTTGAACATCCGCAATACAAATCAGCCGGATCACCCCGGTACGATGATTCGTGAGAGTTTTGCAGAGCAGGAAGCAGAAGATAATCGCTTCATTACCGGTATTGCTGGCAAGAAGAATTTTTCTATTATTAATATCAGCAAAAGCGGGATGTCTTCTGAGCTTGGCATCGTCCGCAAGATTATTAAGATCGTTGAGAAATACGGTGTCAATGTAGAGTATATGCCAAACGGTATTGACACGGTTTCTATGGTCGTTGATAGTGTAAAGGCCAGCAAATGCCTTTACCAGATGCTGGGCGAGATTCAGGAGGAGTTCAATCCGGAGAAGATCCATGTCACGGAGAATATCGGCATTGTGGCAGCTGTTGGCCGTAAGATGGCGTCTAAAGCCGGCGTTTCCGGTAAGATCTTTGCACGCCTCGGCGAGCATGGCATCAACATTCGTATGATCACCCAGGGCCCAGATGAAATGAACATCATTGTGGGTGTAGATAATAAAGACTATGATAATACCATTCGCGTGCTGTATGACAGTTTCGTGAAGTGATAAGAGGGAAGAGAACATGAAAAAGTTTAAAGTTGCAATTCTCGGTGCTACCGGTGCTGTCGGTCAGGAGATGATGAAGATCCTGACGGAACGTGATTTCCCCATTAGCGAACTTCATCTGTTGGCCAGCGAGCATAGTGTTGGCAAGATCATGCAGTTCCGCGGACAGGATATTGCAGTGGAATTAGCTTGCGATGAGGCATTCCAGGGCATGGACATCGTACTTGGTGCAGCAGAAAATAACATTGCCGAGCAGTTTGCTCCTGCCATCGTCAAAGCGGGTGCTGTGTTTGTGGATAACTCCAGTGCCTTCCGTCTGGATCCCAATGTGCCTTTGGTGATTCCCGAGATCAACCCGGAAGACGTTAAGAACCACCACGGCATTATTGCCAACCCCAACTGCACGACCATCGTTTCTCTGGTGGCGATCAACGCACTGAATCAGGACAGCCCCATCGAGTCCATCGTTGCTTCTTCCTATCAGGCAACCTCCGGTGCCGGTGCCGGCGGTCCTAAGGAACTGATGCAGGAAGTCGAAGATCTGCGTGTGGGCAAAAAGGTCGAACCCAAGGTGTTTCAGTATCAGATCGCCTATAACGTCATTCCGCAGATCGGTGGCGAGCAGTTTGAGGGATATACCTCCGAAGAGATGAAAATGCAGAATGAGGGCCGCAAGATCATGCATCTGCCTGATCTGAAGGTCAGCTGCACCTGCGTTCGTGTTCCTGTTGTTCGCAGCCATAGCGTTTCAATCGTCGTGCGCACGAAGGAGAAGATCACTGTCGCGCGTGCAAAAGAGTTGATTGCGAACGCTCCCGGCGCAAAACTGGTGGACGATCTGAAGAACAAAATTTATCCCATGCCTTTGGATACCAGTGATCAGGACATCGTTTATGTCGGTCGTATTCGTGACGACTTGACCAGTGATAACGGTCTGAACATCTGGTGCTGTGGCGACCAGGTGCGCAAAGGCGCTGCCACCAACGCAGTCCAGATTGCGGAACTGGTGATTCAGGACCTGTAAGAGAAAAAATCCCATAGTTTGGAGTTAAAAAACCGGAGCTTTGAAGCTCCGGTTTTTTGCGTCATCCCACGGAA
>JAKSQE010000067.1 GCA_024404295.1 Oscillibacter sp. | reverse complement strand
CCGAGAAGCGCTATATGCATCACTACAACTTCCCCGGCTACTCCGTCGGCGAAGCAAAGCCCTCCCGCTCTCCCGGTCGCCGTGAGATCGGCCACGGTGCTCTGGCTGAGCGCGCTCTGCTGCCCGTGATCCCCGATGCCGAGGAGTTCCCCTATGCTATCCGCGTGGTGTCTGAGGTCGTTTCCTCCAACGGTTCTACCTCTCAGGGTTCCATCTGCGGCTCCACTCTGGCTCTGATGGACGCCGGCGTGCCCATCAAGGCTCCCGTTGCCGGTATCTCCTGCGGTCTGATTCAGGATGACGATGGTTCCTTCACCACCTTTATCGACATTCAGGGCGTTGAGGACTTCCACGGCGAGATGGACTTCAAGGTCGCCGGTACCAAGGCCGGTATCACCGCCATTCAGATGGACCTGAAGAACGACGGTCTGACCATGGAGATTATTAAGAACGCTCTGGACATCACTTATGACGCACGCTGCGAGATTCTGGACCAGATCATGCTGCCCTGCATCTCTGCGCCTCGCGCTGAGGTGAGCAAGTACGCTCCCAAGATGATCACCATGCACATCAATCCCGACAACATCCGCGACGTCATCGGCAAGGGCGGCTCCGTGATCCAGAAGATCGTGGCTGACACCGGTGCCAAGATCGACATCGAGGATGACGGCACCATCCACATCGCTTCCGCTGACGCCGCTGCCTGCGACGCCGCCAAGAAGTGCATCGACGATATCGTGTTCGTTCCCGAGGTGGGCAAGCTGTACTACGGCCGTGTGGTTCGTCTGATGACCTTCGGTGCATTTGTCGAGCTGGCTCCCGGCAAGGACGGCTTGGTGCACATCTCCAAGCTGGCTGACCACCGCATCGAGAAGGTGGAGGATGCCTGCAAGATCGGCGACATGATGTGGGTCAAGGTCACTGAGATCGACGAAAAGGGTCGCGTGAACCTGAGCCACAAGGATGCCGTCAAGGAGATCGAGGCCAAGAAGGCCAACGGCGAGATCGTAAAGTAATTTTTCCGATATAACGAATCAGGACAGGCTACAGCCTGTCCTGATTTTTTCTCTTCTGCACATTCTATCCCCGTAAGGATTCCCCATAGTTTGTTGACAGATTTTTACAATTCTGGTACAGTAAACACACAATATGTTTCAAATTTCTATTCTTTCCCTGAATCTCATAAGCGCGAAACAAGGATGGATCGGAGGAGCCAAATGGCAACAAACAAGAACACAACAACCCGTGACAGTTTTCGAAGCCGGTGGGGTTTTATTCTGGCCTGTATCGGCTCTGCCGTGGGCATGGGAAACATCTGGCGTTTCCCCATTATGGTGTCCAAGTTCGGCGGTTTAACATTTCTGATCCCCTATGTGCTGTTTGTTGTTTTAGTTGGCTCCACAGGTGTCATCGAAGAATTTGCACTGGGCCGCATGGCACATGCCGGGCCGGTGGGAGCTTTCGGCTTGTGCACAGAGGAGCGCATCGGCAATCGCAAAATCGGCAAAACCATTGGCATTATTCCCATCCTCGGCTCTTTGATGTTGGCCATTGGCTATACCGTTGTTTTAGGTTGGATTTTTAAGTATTGCTTTATGGGCATTACCGGAAGTCTGTATGCGTTGGGTACGGACATGCCCGCCATTGGCAGTGCTTTCGGTGCAATTGCTCCTGAGGCAGAACATTTGAATGAGGCCATTCGCATGATGATCCGCGAAGGCTTTTTTGGCATCGGCAACGGTGTATGGCAACTGATCGGCTTGGTCATTTCTCTGACTATCATGGCTATGGGGATTGCCGGCGGCATTGAAAAAGCCAACAAAGTCATGATGCCTTTGTTGTTCGGCCTCTTCGTGGTTTTGAGCATTTATATCGGTTTTTTACCCGGCTCTGCTGCCGGCTATCGGTATATCTTTATGCTGGATCCCAAAGGTCTGCTTCATCCCCAAGTCTGGATCTATGCCTTTGGGCAGGCGTTCTTTTCCCTGTCTGTGGCCGGAAACGGATCGATTATTTACGGTTCCTACCTGAGCGAGGGCGAATCCATTCCCTCTTCTGCTCGAAATGTTGCTCTATTTGATACCATCGCTGCCCTTTTAGCGGCTCTGGTCATTCTTCCTGCCATGGCTGCGGGCGGTGTGGAGCCCAGCAATGGCGGACCCGGCCTGATGTTTATCTATCTGGTCAACGTGCTGAACCATATGGCCGGAGGGCGCATTGTGGGAATGGTTTTCTTCTTCTGTGTTCTGTTTGCCGGTATCAGCTCCATTGTGAATCTCTATGAGGCGCCTGTAGCCTTCCTGCAGGAAACGCTAAATCTGCATCGCATTTCTGCGGTTGCGGTCATTGGTGTGGTCGGAGCGCTGGTCTCCCTTGTCATTCAGCCTTGGACCTCTCAGTGGATGGATATCGTCTCCATCTATATCTGCCCCATTGGCGCTTTGTTGGCTGGCATCATGTTCTTCTGGGTCCTTCCGCGCGAAACCGCTCTGCGTGCCGTCAATCAAGGTTCTTCTAAGCCCATTGGAAATTGGTTTTATTCCTTAGGAAAATATGTTTTTATTCTCTGCTCTGTCATCGCCTTAGTCGCCGGCGCAAAACTGGGCGGCATTGGCTGAACGATATCGAAAACATTGGAGGCCGCATTATGCTTCACATCGGTTGTCACCTGTCCTCCTCCAAAGGGTACGCTGCCATGGGGCGGCAGGCCGTGGAACTGGGGGCAGACACCTTTCAGTTTTTCACCCGGAATCCCCGGGGCAGTCGGGCAAAAGAACTGGACCCCGATGACGCACAAGCTCTGGTTGCACTGATGCAGGAGCGGCACTTTGCCCACATTATTGCCCACGCACCCTATACCTTAAATCTCTGCGGTGCAGAGGAGAAAAACCGCACCTTTGCCCGGGAAACCATGGCAGACGACCTTTATCGCATGGAGTTCACTCCCGGACAGCTCTATAACTTCCACCCTGGCAGCCATGTGGGGCAGGGGATTGAAGCCGGCATCAACTTTATTGCCGATGGATTAAACGCCATTCTCTCTCCAGAGCAAACTACTACTGTGCTGCTGGAAACCATGGCAGGGAAGGGCAGTGAGGTCGGCAGCCGTTTCGAGGAATTGCGGGAGATTTTAGACCGGGTTCATCTGGGCAGTCACATGGGCATATGTCTGGACACCTGCCACGTTTCCGACGCAGGCTACGACATCATTCACGATTTGGACGGTGTATTGACGGAATTTGACCGTATTATTGGCCTGCAGCGGCTGAAGGCCATACACCTGAACGACAGCCTAAATCCCACTGGTGCCCACAAGGATCGCCATGCCAAAATCGGCGAAGGCTGCATTGGCACCGACGCATTAGCCCGTGTAGTAAATCATCCTGCGTTAAGGGATCTTCCCTTCGTTTTGGAAACCCCCAATGAGCTTCCCGGTTATGCCGCGGAGATCTCTCTCATGCGGAGTCTCTCAATTACATAAATTTTGAACCGCCCTTTTGGGCGGTTCTTTTTGTTTTCCCCAATGCATAGGTTGTCCTCAGAGGTGACCGATCATGAAACAAAAGAAATTCCTTCCAATCATTCGCTGTCTGCAAGCTTTGTTTTTATCTGCTGCAATTTTTTGGCTCGTATCCGTGACTGCCGGCAGTGTCGATCTCCCCTCGGCATGGGCGGCATTGCGCGCTGATGCGCCGGAATTGGCTCTGCGGTGGGAACTGGGAGATCTGTGGCGCTTAGAAGGATTATCTCCTGCAACCATGTTGACCTTATCTCAATCTCCGTTGCTCCTTTCCGCTCGCACAGAGGTGACCGGCCTATGGGGACAGGAAGAAACCGAACCAATTCCCACGCCCCAGCAACGCCCCATCCCCCAAAAAGAGGAATTCAACGATTCCTCCACACCCATCGGTGTGGATAACGGAGTAACTGCCAAAACACTGACGCCAAACGACCCATCCGGCTACACCGTCTGTGGACCGGTCTATATCAGTAACTCCACCGATCACACCCTTTCTGTTGAAAGCTTGCGGCAAACATTTTCAGCAGAACTTTCCACGGAAGACGGCCCCCAGATTTTGATCCTCCACACCCATGGCAGCGAAGCGTATACCCCGGTGGACGACAACGGCATTGTCTGGTCCGGAGATCACCGCACTACAGACTCCCGCTACAATGTGGTGCGAATGGGGGATACCATGGCGCAGGTATTCGGTCAGGCAGGGATCTCCGTTCTTCACGACCGAACGCTCTACGACTATCCAAACTATACCGGTGCATATGCCCGCTCGCTGTCGGCGATTAACGATTACCTGAAGCAGTACCCCAGCATCCGCTTTATTCTGGACGTTCACCGCGATGCCATTGAAGATGGTGCGGGAAATCAATACAAGGCCGTATCCGATGTGGGCGAACTGGGCACAGCCTCCCAGCTAAGTCTGATCATCGGATCCGATGGGGGTGGATTATATCACCCCCAGTGGATGGAAAACCTGCGATTGGCCGTTGCCATTCAGGAGAACATCCTGAGCGACTATCCTACCCTCATGCGGCCGGTGCTGTTACGGAACTCTCGCTATAATCAGCACGCCACCACCGGCTCTCTGCTGGTGGAGGTGGGAACGGCAGGTAACGCTCCAGAGGAAGCAGAACTGGCTGCGAAATTATTTGCGCAGAAAATGATAGAAACATTACAGGAAAGAAGCAAATAATGCGCTTTAGCCGCGCAAAAAAGCAGTCCGTCATTCGACGGACTGCTTTCTCATTTTCTGTTCGCTGCTGCGAATTAGTCGGTGACGTAGGGCAGCAGGGCGATCTGACGAGCGCGCTTGATTGCCTCGGTCAGCTGACGCTGATGCATAGCGCAGGTACCGGTGGTACGGCGGGGCAGAATCTTGGAACGCTCAGAAACAAAGCGACGCAGCTTAGCGGCGTCCTTATAATCGATGCTCTCGCACTTATCAGCGCAGAACTGGCAAACCTTACGGCGCTTGTTGCCACGCACGGGACGAGCGGGACGAGCTTCACGATCGAAAGCCATAATTGCTTCCTCCTTATAGTAATATCAAAACGGCAGTTCGCCGTCTTCTTCACCGATCTCGGCGAAGTCAGAGCCACCCACAGGCATTGCCTGATTAGGGGCGCTGTATGCGGGCATACCGCCGAAATCACCGGCACCATCCCGCTTAGAGTCTCCGAAATACACGTTGTCGGCCACGACTTCGGCACTGCGGCGCTTACCGCCATCCTTGTCGGTCCAATCGCGAATCTGCAGGCGACCTTCCACAACAGCCATACGGCCCTTGCTAAAGTACTTGCTCACAAATTCAGCCGTGTTGCGCCAGGCAACAATATCAATGAAATCCGTCTCCTTCTCGCCGCCCTGAGACTTAAAGTCACGGTCAACGGCCAGAGAGAAAGAAGTCACAGCAGTACCGCTGCCGGTACGGCGCAATTCGGGGTCACGAGTCAGACGACCCATGAGAATAATCTTGTTCAGCATGGGAGTTCCTCCTTACTCGCCCTTGCAGACGATCAGGGAACGCATCACGCCTTCAGCAATACGCAGCTTACGATCCAGCTCGCGAGGGAACTCGGGAGCGCTGGTGAAAGTCACCAGAACGTAATAGCCTTCGGTCTTGTAGTCGATGGGATAAGCCAGCTTGCGATTACCCCACTCCTCGACGACAACGTCGGAAGCATTCTGCTCGATCAGGGACTTGAAGTTGTTCACCAGGCCGGCGACACCTTCCTCACCCTGTGCAGGGTCGATTACGAAAACGACCTCATAGTTGGCAGAAATCTTTGCCATTTCTTGCACCTCCTTTTGGACTAATGGCTCTCATTCATGATGAGAGCAAGGATTTGCTCGCATACTGCGAGCTTTTTTATTATAGTAAATATACAGAAAAAGTCAAGTAAAACTTTCAAAAAACCGCAGATTATTGACTTTTTTCTTTTCTTGTTGTATGTATTTTTAAAAAAGAGTTGCTTTTTCCACAAAATATGGTATATCAAATTCAGGAATACTTTGGGAGGCACTTTTATGAAGCTGACAATCGGCCTTGCGATCTTTATCTATCTGATTCAGACCTTTGCCTACACCATCAAATGGCTTATCGGATTCGGCAATCCTCTGATTTCCTCACCGCTGCTTTCCATGCAGTTGGACAACACGCTGATTACCCCCGGAACCCTGCTCATCGACATTCCCACCAATGGCAGCATTGTGTGGCGCAATCGGAAAAACCTTCAGTTGAAGAAGGTCCTGCCACTCTTGATTGCCATGATGTGCGGCATAGTACCTGGCACCTATCTTCTGCGGTTTTCTCTGCCGTGGATCATCAAGACGGCACTGGGTGTTGTGGTTTTGTATCTGGGATTGGAAATGGCCACCCGTCACCTGCGCCCTCAACGGGAACCGGAAAGCGCCCTGACATGGGTTCCCTTGGCAGTGGCATTCATTACAGGCATCTGCGCCGGTCTATTTGGTATTTCCATGATCCTGGTGGCCTACCTTCAGCGCAACACGAAGAATTACGACGAATTCAAAGCCAGCATTTGCTTTTTATTCTTTGGCGAAAACGTGTTCCGGGCGGGGGTATATCTTTTCTCCGGCCTGTTTACCTGGCAAGTCCTTCTATTTTCTGTGGTCAGTGCTGCCGGCATGCTGACAGCACTTCTGCTATCCAAACTCCTTGCTCCACATATTGATGAAAAGAAGCTTTCCAAGTTCGCCATCGCCCTGTTTATTCTGGGCGGTATCAGTATTATCGTGAAATCCGTATTGTTTCATACTTAATGATAAAAGGGGTGCATTTGCGCCCCTTTTTTGCATCGCAACGGATTATTGCGTGACTTTTCTCGCCCTTGTGGTATGATAAACCCATCACAGGAAAGGAGGCTTCCCCGTGCACAACCTATCC
>JAKSQE010000066.1 GCA_024404295.1 Oscillibacter sp. | reverse complement strand
CTTTCCATTGCGCGCTGATGGCTCGGTAAAAATCAAGTCCTTCTTCCCCGCCGTCCAGCGCCATGTGGGGTTCATAATCTTTCACAGACGTGTCCAATCCGTCAATATCCGCCGTTGGGATATAGGGAGGATTGGAAAGGATACATTGAAATTCTCCCAGATTCTTTTCCGGTTTTTCCAATGCATTCACACAAATCGGGATCACTCGACCGGACATGGCCGTACGGCGGATATTCTGCCGGCACACTTTTAATGCGCCCTCGGAAATCTCGCCCAAAACCACTCGAATGTCCGGAACCTGAGATGCCACCGCCAAGCCAATGCAACCGCTTCCGGCGCACAGATCCAGAACTCGGCCGCCATCCAAGGTCTTGAGATGCTCTACCGCCTGCTCCACCAGCACTTCCGTGTCCGGTCGAGGGATCAGCACATCGGAATTGATGTCCAGCGGTAAGCCGTAAAACTCCCACTCACCGATGAGATAAGCCACCGGCTCACCCGCCAGATGCCGCTCCACCAATCTCCGCACCTGCCGTTCCAGTTCCGGTGAAGCATAAAGACGTCCGTCCCGTGTCAGCTCCTCGGGTGTTTTTCCGGTGCCAAAGCAAACCAGCTCTCTGGCCTCCAGTGTCGAGGCCTCAATGCCTGCGGCGCGCAATTCCTTGCGGATATCCAAATATAAATCGTTATATGTGATCGCCATGCGTCGTCACAAAGTCCGCTTCTCTCACTTTCGCCTACGGCAAAAGCAGATCCGTTTCCTTGCTCCTCCTTTTCTTCCGCAAGCGCGGCTTGCGTCAGAGTTTTTTTAGGGACAATTTACCACTGATCTTTGCCCTTTTGGTCGGGCAGCACCAACTCAATAGACCGGATGGCCACTTCGATCATGCCGTCCTCCGGCTCATTGGTGGTGAAATTCTGCATCCACATACCGGGTGCGGACAGGAATCGGGTCAATGCATTATCATGGCGGCCTACCCAGCGATTAAACTCATAAGTAATACCAACCACCAAAGGCAGCAGCGCCAGATGCACCAGGGTTCGCAGCCATGCATTGGTCATAGGCCAAATGCCGAACACAACGCTGGACACCAAAATAGAAACAAAAATGACCACAAACAGGAAGCTCGTTCCGCAGCGAGGGTGGTGCCGCGGTTGGATCCGCACGTTCTCCACCGTCAAGGGCAAGCCTGCCTCATAGCAGAAAATAGTCTTATGCTCCGCACCGTGGTACTGAAACACCCGGTAAATGTCCTTCTGCTTGGAGCAGAAGATCAGGTAACACATAAAAATCACGATCTTCAGTAAGCCTTCCACCACGTTCCGGCCCCAAAGAGGGAAGTTCGGGAAGAAGTGCAGGATCGCACCGGTCAGCAGAGTAGGCAGCACCAGAAACAGAAAAACCGACATGCCGACGCCCAGCACCACTGCCAAAGCGATCAATGCCTTTTCCAGTTTCTCGTCCTTAAAGTGCTTCTCCAGCCACAGATCCAGTTTGGAGGGCTTGGCAGCTTCTTCCTCCGGGAAAAAGTCCGCAGAATACATCAGCGCCTTCACACCGTTCACCATGGAGGACAGGAAGTTCACCGTCCCGCGGATCAGCGGCAAACCTAAAATCGGATAGCGATCTTTAATGAGTCGCAGCTCCTCCACCTTTTCAACCAGATTTCCTTCCTGATCGCGCACAACGATAGCCTGCTTTTCGGGGCCGCGCATCAGGATTCCTTCGATCAGTGCCTGTCCGCCAATGCTGGTGCGGAAGGCACAGGATTTGTTTTCTGCCATAGAATTTTTCCTTTCAATTTTATTCTATCATAGCTTGCAGCAAATTGCAAACATTTGTTCGATTTTATTTTTCTGCCGGCAAACGAATGGTAACCTCCGCACCGCCGCCCTCGGCATTGGCAATTTCAAACGTGCCACCGTGGAGCTTGATGATCTCCTCACACACGGCAAGACCAATGCCGCTGCCGCGGGCCTTGGAGGATCCCTTGTAGAATTTTTGCTTAACATAGGGCAGTTCTGCTTCCGGAATACCCGGGCCATAATCTCGCACCCGAAGGATCTGTTCTGCACCCTCCTGCATGATCGATGCAGTGATCCGCTTTCCTGCGCCGCCGTGCTTAGCTGCATTGTCCAACACGTTGCAAAACACCTGCTTCAATCGCTCCGGATCGCCGGAGATCATGGGTAAAATTTCCTCCCCCGGCTCATATTCCAGTTCAATGCCCTCTTGTCGAAACAGTTCCCGATAGGTAAAAATGGCATCTTCAAATTCCGCCTGCAGATCCGTCTCCTCCAACTGAAGCGTAAAGCGTCCATCTTCCATCTTGGAGAATTCCAGCAGTTCTTCCACCATGCCGCTCAGTCGTTTTGACTCACCCAGCATGATACGCAACCCACGCTTGAGTTGTTCCTGATCGCCGGTGTTGTCGGCAAGGATCGTCTCACCCCAGCCGTTGATTGCGGTCAGCGGCGTTCTCAGCTCGTGAGACACGGAAGAGATAAATTCGGTTTTCATTTTTTCGTTCTGACCGATCTTCGTGGACATGTCATTGATATTATCCACCAATTCACCCAGCTCACCGGTATATTTGTTTTCCACGGAAAAGCCATAGCTGCCCTGAGAGATCCGCTTGGCTGCATCGGTCACCACGGCAACAGGCTCCACAACATTGTTGATAAACAGCAGGTTCGAGATAAACACCATCAGCATACATGCCGCAGCCACCAGACAGATGACCAGAACGCTCAGCCGCGCCTGACGATCCGCATAGCTGAGAGATGTGACGAACCGCATAACGCCGACCACTTTTCCGTTGGCAGTCAGTGGATGGGAGACCGAAAGGATCCGTTCCCCGGTCTGCGGGTCTCTCCCCTGAAAATACGCAATGCGATTGTTTTCTGCAGCGTTGGCGATATCATCGGTGCCGGGGCGCACACCTACGGTCAAATTTGATGTGGAAGACGCTAAGATCCGTCCGGTACTGGAAACGAATTGCATTTCCACACGCTCTTTTTCTTCATAATCCGAAATGGCCTGATTCGCTTTTTTCAGATAGTCCGAAAAGCCCTCGTCCATAAAGTAATCAATAAATGCGCCGGATTGTGCCTTTGCCTGACGCATCAGGCCGTCACGCATTCCCGTGTAATAGTAATTTGTGATGGACAGGGATGCCAATGCAGCCACCATCGTCAAAAACAGTACGATGGGCAAAACACTGTTGGTGATCCAGCGTTGACGCAGACTTCGCATTTGCAGCGCTTTTTTCTTATGCACTTTGATCGTCATGGCATCAACGCTCCTTTCCCAATTTTGCTTTGCTGTTTTCGCCGTAATTATAGTCCCCACTTATAGCCAAAGCCCCACACGGTTGTGATGTAAGTGGGATTTTGTACGTTATCTTCGATCTTCAAACGCAGGCGGCGAATGTTGACATCTACGATTTTCAACTCGCCAAAATAATCTCTGCCCCAAACCCGGTCCAGTATTTCCTCTCTCGACAATGCCTTACCAGGGTTTTCCATAAATACCCGCATGATGGAATATTCCACCTGCGTCAATTTAATGCGCTCACCGTTTTTCTCCAACGTCCGATTATGGGTGTTCAGCAAAAAGGGCGGCTGGTCGATCTCACCGGTCACCGGGGACTCCTCGCCACCTGCCCGACGGAACAATGCGTCCACTCGGGCTGTCAGTTCTGCGGGGGAGAAGGGTTTCGTCACATAGTCATCGGCACCGGTCATCAATCCGGTGACTTTATCCATCTCCTGTGTCCGCGCTGTCAGCATAATAATGCCGATTTTCGTATTGGTCGCCCGAATCCTGCGGCAAACCTCAAAACCGTCAATGCCGGGCAGCATGATATCCAGAAGTGCGACCTTGGTATCCGGATTGGCTCGCAACAGTTCCAGTGCTGTTTCGCCGGTCTCCGCCTCTACCACCTCATAACCCGCTCTGGTCAGGTTGATCACAATAAAACTACGGATGCTGGATTCATCCTCTAACACCAAAACCTTTTTCATAGCGCTCTCCTTTCGCATTTATCAAGCATCGCTGGCAGTCCATTCCTTGGCGATGAGGCTGAATGCGCCGCGCACCTGATCCTCTGTTACGCCGTACTGCCAGTTGTCATTTTCCTTCAACAATTCCGCCACGTAAATTGCCTCATTTTCTCTCCGAAGCACAAATCGTCCTGTCCGCAGGGACTGTCGCTCCCGGTTCGTTCCGATCAGCGTGGTGATGCGCAAAAACGGTTGTTGTTCTCCGCCGGTCTTGTTGTAAATATAGAATGTCACATTGATCTCTTCCGAAGAAGTACTGCGGTTTACGGTGATCTGCTCCCGCCACTCATCAGGCAATTGCAAATACCAGTTCTGATCCATATCGTGGTACGTAGACAGCACGGTTTTTCCGGTTCCGTTCAGATTGCACGTTTTCCAGTCGATCCGGTAATAGTCGCTGTCTTCATCCTCCAGATCAGGCAGTACCTGTGGGTATGGCACTTCCGTCAGGCCGTCGCCGTTGAAGTCCATGGGATACAGTCCGCGGAACGCTGTAATAGACTGTGTCACACCGGTAGCGTCAGAAAGCATGCAATTACTCAATCCCGCCTGGTTCAAAACCAGCACGTCCGTGATCGCACGAGAGCCGTCTGCCACTCCGGTCACAAACAGCGCTTTCGTTTCATCTTCCAGAGTACCAACAGTTAAACGGCCCAGCCGGCTCAGTTCCGCCATGGTCATGGAAACGCTGGTGGAATCCAGCAAAGCCAATTCCTCCTCGATCCATCCATAGCAGTCGGCCACACCGACTCCTTCCTGATTGGAGTGCAGCGCGACCAGTTCCCGCATTCCATCCGCATTCAGATCGGCAATCGTATATTTCACATAGTTGGTGTGGATCAGTTCCCGAGGTTCCTCCCCTTGCAGTTCGTAAACAGACAAAGCCAAAAGTTCTGCACTGACACGCCAGCCCACAAGAAGTTCCAGTCGTCCATCGCCATTCAAATCACTGTAAGCAATGCTGTTGATCGCTGCACCGCTGCCTTCGATCAGGGCGCTCTGGCGATAGCCTGTCCCCTCTGCGGTAAAAATGCAGATCTTCAGTGGCTTTTCATCATCCACTTTGCGGAAAAAGGCCAACGCTTCTTCCCTTCCGTCTCCGTCCAGGTCGGTCATTTGTACCGGCTGGATATTACTGCCGGCAGCAGGGACTGCATACTCCGCACCGGCTTCTAAGATGGCGCTGATCTCCTGGTTCAGAGCAGTATATCGCTCCGGCAGTTTCGGCAGCGCATACAGATCCTGCGGATTCAGCGTCAAGCGCACGGCAGAACAGCCGCTTAAAACGGTCATCATTGCCAGTGCAAAAAGCATCATTTTGATTCGTTTCAACCGTTCCGCCTCCCCTCTGCTGAACTTCAGTTTGTAGGACATACTTTAACTAATATAGAATAGCACATCTTCCTTCATTTGTGTAGCATTTCTTTTGGTTTTTTACGGAGTTTACGGTTTATTCAAGAAGCGTTCTAATCCGCTCGTTCCATTGCATGAAATCTTTCCAAGAGGTTGACTTTTTTTGACAATTGGGTAAACTAATGGCATCCCATCTTTTGGAATTTGGAGGTGGCCGAATGGCTCTTGTAACTGTAGTTGGCGGCGTTAACATCGACATTGGCGGACGCCCCAGCAATGCCGCTACACTGGGGGACTCCAATCCCGGTGTGGTCACCACTTCTTTGGGCGGTGTCGGTCGAAATATTGCCCATAACCTGGCTCTGTTAGGTTTGAACGTTCGTTTGCTGAGCGTTTTCGGAAACGATGACCATGCGGAACGGATCCGCCGTTCCTGTCAGGAACTCGGGATCGATGCTTCCCTGTCTCTGACCGTGGACGGTGAGCGTACATCGACCTATCTGTTTATTACCGATGTGGACGGCGACATGGCTTTGGCCGTCAACGATATGGAGATCTATCGCCATCTGACCCCTGCCGCTTTGGAGAGCCGCATGGACGAGCTAAACCGCAGCGATGCAGTGGTCGTTGATGCCAATATCCCGCAGGAAAGCATTGAATATCTGGCTCAGCACTGCACAGCTCCCCTGTTTTCCGATCCGGTATCTGTCGCAAAGGGCGGTCGTCTGAAAACTTCTTTATGTAAACTTCATACATTAAAGCCCAATCGCATGGAGGCCGAACTGCTCTCCGGTGTGTCCATTACGGATGAAGAAAGCCTTCAGAAAGCGGTAGATGCTTTGCTAAGTACTGGCATGCAATATATTTTCCTTTCTTTGGGCCGTGACGGTGTTCTCGCCGCCAAAGCCGGTGAACGTGTAAAGCTTCCCGTCTTCCCCACCAGTATTTGCAATACTACCGGTGCGGGCGATGCGTTTATGTCCGCAGTTGTTTGGAGTTATGTTAATCAGTTATCCCTGACCGACGCAGCCAAAGCCGGCCTTGCTGCCGCTTCCATTGCTATGGAGAGCAGCCAAGCCAACAACCCGGCTCTCTGCGAAGCAGCTCTGCGCCAGCGAGCCGGTCTTTAATTTACAATCACAGAATTTTTTAAGTATTTGGAGGTTGTCATGAATCTGAATCGCTATTTGGATATCCTGCCCGAAGTGCAGGAAGCTCTGGATGCCGGCAAGCCTGTTGTGGCTCTGGAGTCCACCATCATCTCTCACGGTATGCCTTATCCGCAAAATGTGGAGACCGCTTTGAACGTGGAGAAGATCATCCGCGAAAACGGCGCTGTCCCCGCCACCATTGCTGTGATCGGTGGCCGCCTGAAGGCCGGTCTGTCCCCTGAGGAGATCGACTATCTGGGCAAGACCGGTACTGCCGTGGCAAAGGCCAGTCGCCGTGACCTGCCTGTTCTGGTCGCACAGGGCAAAGACGGTGCCACTACCGTTGCTACTACCATGATCATTGCCAACCTGGCCGGCATCAAGATCTTTGCTACCGGCGGTATCGGCGGTGTGCACCGCGGTGCTGAGACTACGATGGATATCTCCGCAGACCTGGAGGAGCTGGCTAAGACTCCCGTTATGGTCGTCTGCGCCGGTGCAAAGTCCATTCTGGATCTGGGCCTGACGCTAGAGTATCTGGAGACCCACGGTGTCCCCGTTGTGGGCTACGGCACCG
>JAKSQE010000065.1 GCA_024404295.1 Oscillibacter sp. | reverse complement strand
CCAGTGACCCCCTGCTTGTAAGGCAGGTGCTCTAACCAGCTGAGCTATGCTCCCAGGTCTTCGCCGTCTCAAACGGCAATGACTATTATATGCAAACAACCAGCATCTGTCAACCCTAATTCCACAAATTTTTCTTCTTTTTTATTTTTTCCTCATAGCATCCAAGAAACTCTGCAGTTCCTCTTTGGAAAAGTGCTGCACATTATCGCAGAACTGGCAGGTCAGTTCCACTTCGCCCTGTTCCTCAATCAGTTCTGCTAACTGGGTAGGGCCAAGGCTGATCAACGCGCGTTCCATGCGCTCACGACTGCAATAGCAACGATACTCCACCGGTGTGGTCTCCAGAATTTCCAAATCGAAATCACTCATGACCTTGCGGAGCATCGTTTCAGGATCCGGATCGTCCCGCAGCAAAGAAGTTACCGAACCGGCAGCCATAATGCCGCCTTCAACCTTGGTGATAATATCGTCAGAGGCACCGGGCAGCAGCTGGATCAGATAACCGCCGGCCGCCAGGACACTCTGATCACGATCCACCAGAACGCCCAAACCGCATGCAGAAGGGATCTGCTCAGACTCCACAAAGTAGGCCGCCAGATCCTCGGCGATCTCGCCGCCCAGCAAGCCAACGCTGCCCACATAAGGTTCTTTCATATTCAGGTCTTTGATGACCGTCAGCGTACCGTCGCATCCAACTGCTGCACCAACATTCAGCTTTCCATCGCCGCGCAAGGGCAGATCTACCTGCGGATTGTCAATACTGCCACGGACATTGCCCTCGTTGTCAGACACCACCAGAATCTTCCCCAGCGGGCCGCCACCCTTGATCTGCAAGGTCACACTGGCGCCGTCGCCTTTCAGCGCGTTGCCCATCATGGAACCTGCCGCCAACAGGCGGCCCAAGGCAGCCGTAGCCACCGGCAATGTCTTATGAATTTGGCGTGCGCGCTCGGTCAAGTTTCGCGTGGAAACTGCCACCGCTTTTACATATCCATCTTTGGAGATGGCTCGAACCAACTGATCACTCATGTTTCTTTTGTTATCCTCTCATGGGTTTTTCGCACCGCCACACCCAACGATCCTCCGTGTCCTTTGGCTTGCGATGCGTCATATCACCGGTCACAACGATTTTGGTAAATCCTGCATCCTCCAGAAATGCACGAATTTGATCTTCGTTCCAGGCCCGTTCCCGATGTTCCTCGTAATCCCGTTCCCAGGTTTCATTGGGTAGCAAGCGGAACAGATCCACCTGATAGGTGCAGATCTGTGTCTTTTCAGAGAAGAATGTGCGCCAAACGCAGTAACTCTCCTCCGTCTCATCCATGTACATCTGGCAATCCATGCGGCGCAGTTTATACGGTGTATTCACATCAAAGACGAATGCGCCGCCGGGCTTCAGTACCCCATATACCTTGTGGAAGGTATTTTGCAAATCCCGCACACGGGTCAGATAATTCAGAGAGTCCAAAGTAGACACCACTGCGTCCACCTGTTCCAGTAAATGCAGTCGAGGCATGGATTGCAGCAAAAACAGCGGCGGTTCTTCCAATACCGCCGCTTTTTGCATAGCTTGCGTCAACATTTCCTCTGAAGCATCCGTTGCAGTCACCTGATAACCCCGCTGAGCCAGTAGGCACGCAATGGTACCGGTGCCGCAGGCCAAATCCAGCACGGTGTGCACCGGGATTCGGCTCTTATCGAAAGTACGACAGAGATAGTCTGCCCGAGCCAAATAACTGCCGTCGGCCATCAGACCATCATAGCTGGAGGCCAATGCGTCATAGCTGCTCATGCCTGTTTATTCTTGATTCGCTCGAAAATCTGCGTATAAGCGCCGGTACCATAGCTCAGAGAACGATTCACACGACTGATGGTTGCGCTGGAGGCACCTGTCTGTTCCAGAATATCGCTGTAAATCACGCCGTCGTCCAACATGGAAGCCACAGCAAAGCGCTGCTCCATAGAACGAAGCTCAGACACCGTGCACAGGTCCTGGAAGAAGTTGTAGCACTCTTCCTCACTCTTGAGCTCAAGGATTGCCTTATACAGCAGGTCGCTCTTTTCTTTCTTTCCAATTCGAATCATATCATACATGTCCTTTCCAAAAGCTGATTCCTGAACCAGAAATAGATTCCTTTCATATTTTAACATATTACAGTACGAAATAAAAGGGGGTCATAAAATTTTTACAGATTCTTTTGCTTCCGTGCGAACCCATCTCCCCGCCCGGTCATAGTCTGGAGAAACGGAGAGGGAGGAATGCCCATGCGGGAACATCTGACAGAACTGCAAACAGAATCCATCACGGCGGAACGGATTTGGACGGTTGATGACATTCCGGTGTTAACCGCAGCCACTTCCCTGCCACAGCCCTCACAAGTCCACGGACATGTTTCCCGGCGGATCCGGCGCTATTATCAGGCGCAGGGGCAAGCATTTTTCCATTACTGCCAGCATATCTTGCTGCCCTTGGCTAAAGCCGAATACCAAACCGCTCTGGCTGCCAGTGCACCACTCCCCTGTTTCCATGCGGAACTATACTACCAAATCACTTGGAACGAAAACGGCCTTTGGAGCTTATACACAGAAAGTCGGGAGCGAATTGGAAGCTCTCCAACGCTGCGGATCCGTCATGGGGACACCTGGGATCTTTCCACCGGTTATCCGGTTACTCTTTCCTCCAGATTTCAGCCCAAAGTGCGATGGAAAAAGGTGATCCTGACCGCCGTAGCAGCTGAAATTGAGCAGCAGGAGCGCTGTGGTATTGCGCAATACCATGTCAATTGGCGTCACTTACTGCGCCGTCGTTTTAACAGTAGAAACTTCTTTCTCACGTCCGAAGGCCTTGCATTCTTTTATCCTATGTATGCCATTGCGCCTACAGCGGAAGGGATCCCTACCTTTGTGCTGAAATATGATGCACTTCTCCTGCAAGATCCGGCATCTGAACCATAAAAAAGGTGTCTGCCGAAACGGCAGACACCTTTCCAATCGCAATTTTCTGTTAGATTACTTCTTCAGGTTGGAGAAATACTTCTTGGTCTCCTTAGCAACCACACCGGACAGTGCAAACACGCCGATGAAGTTGGGGATTGCCATCAGGCCGTTGAAGGTATCAGCGATATCCCAAACGGTATCCAGAGAAGCGACAGAGCCCAGAACCACCACGACCACGAAAATAGTCTGGAAGATCTTGGTAGCCTTCATGCCGAACAGATACTGCACGCAACGAGTGCCGTACAGAGACCAGCCCAGGATGGTGGAGAATGCGAACATCATCAGAGCCACAGCCACGAACAGAGCGGCGAACTTAGCGCCGAACACGGTAGCGAATGCGCTGGTGATCAGCTCGCTGCCGGGCTTCACGCCGAAGTTGATCTCAACACCGGAGCAGATGATGGTCAGAGCGGTCAGAGAGCAGATGACGATGGTGTCCACGAAAACCTCGAAGATACCGTACAGACCCTGATTCACGGGGCCCTCGGTGTCAGCGGCAGAGTGAGCGATAGCAGCAGAACCGAGGCCGGCCTCGTTGGAGAATGCGCTACGACGCATACCCCAGATAATGGTCTGCTTCAGAGCGATACCGGCAGCGGCACCACCGGCAGCGCGGGGAGTGAAAGCGGTGCTGAAAATCTTAACAAAGGCATCGCCGATGTTGCCGATATGGGCACCGATGACGATCAGGGTGAACAGGATGTACAGAACGCTCATGAAGGGGATCAGCTTCTCGGTAACAGCACCGATACGCTTGATGCCGCCCAGCAGGATCAGAGCAACCAGGAAGGCCAGGATCAGGCCGCAGATCAGGCTGATGATGAACTTGGTGCTGTCGTTGTCAGCAGCGGGAACGAAAGTAATGATTGCGTTCTTAATGGAGCCAACAATGGAGTTTGCCTGAGAGCCGTTGCCGATACCGAAAGATGCCAGAACAGCGAACAGGCAGAACAGGCTTGCCAGCCACTTCCAGTTTTCGCCGAGGCCCTTACGGATGTAGTACATAGGACCGCCGACCCAGTCGCCCTTGTCGTTGCGCTCACGATACTTGATAGCCAGCACAATCTCGGAATACTTGGTGACCATGCCCATCAGAGCGGCCAGCCACAGCCAAAACACAGCGCCGTAGCCGCCCAGAGCGATTGCCTGAGAAGTACCGACGATGTTACCGGTACCGACGGTAGCGGACAGAGCGGTGGTCAGAGCCTGGAAGGGGGTAACAGCGCCCTGGCCAGCTTCCTTCTGCTGGAAGATCTTACCCACGGTGTTCTTCATGGCGTGGCCAAAATGGGTGAACTGCACGCCGCCGTTGCGAATGGTCAGGAACAGACCGCCGGCCACAGCGCAAGGCAGGAAGATATACAGCCATGCCACTGTGTTCAGGGTTCCCGTCAGGAACGAGATGATTGCGTTAAACATACTTTTCTCTCCTCCAAGTGCGAATAAAAAAATGGACTTTCCACCCTTGGAAAGTCCACATAGCGACAATAAGCACTCCTCACCTGTTCGGTAAGGTACTGTCCCTGTCCTTTTGCCTGAGAGATTAAGCATTTCTGCCTTGCACCTTCGGCATCCACGACAGCCTGTCGGCCTGTGAACTTCTCCAGAGAGCGATCCCTTTGCAGTCTCGGAGCCTGATAATGTTATTCCTTCGGCGGTGTCTCGCGACACACTTTTCTGCAAAGTTCAACTCGCACTTTATTAAGTTATGGTGTTAAAATATCATGCCTGTCGTTTTGTGTCAATCGTATATATACCTAAACTTACTATCTTCGTTTCCACGCAGAATTGGTAAAAACATCACTAATCTCCACTTCACGGACATTTCCTGCACTTTTTGACCGTGAAGCGTTGCCTGACACGCATTTACAACACAGTTTTTATAAAAAAAGAGACCGCCTTGCAGCGGTCTCGACGCAGAAATCTGCTTACTTCTCCAAAATCGGCTCCAAGCCCTTGGCAAACTGGTCCGGGCAAGAAGTATCCTTAAAGCCACAGCGAATTCCCTGCAGGCGCTGAATCGCCTCTTCGGCTTTCATGCCTTTCACCAGAGCTGCGATTCCCTGCAGATTACCGGAGCAACCACCCATGACCTGTAAGTTCTGGATCACGTTTTCCTCGTCGATCTCCACCTGCATTGCATGGGCGCACACGCCTTTTGGCTGAATGGTATATGTCATCTTGTTTACCTCCGCTTTGATTGCCTATCTATCATAGCATACCGCTTTTCCGATAGCAATAGCCTTTCTCTGTGAAAAAAACAGGCAAATCAAGCGATTTGCCTGTTTTCTCTATTGATCCTGCTCAAGCCTGCCACGCCAAACCATTACGCTGCTCCAGCAGCAGACGGTCTGCGATCATAGCGATGAACTCACTGTTGGTGGGTTTTCCCTTGGTATTCGACACAGTATATCCAAAGTACTTTTGCAGCGTTTCCAAATCGCCGCGATCCCAAGCCACCTCAATGGCATGGCGAATGGCACGCTCCACGCGAGAGGGCGTGGTATTGAAACGCTTTGCCACTTCCGGATACAGCACTTTGGTCACGGCGTTGATCACATCCATATCATTCACCGTGATCATGATCGCCTCACGCAAATACTGATATCCCTTAATATGCGCCGGAACGCCGATCTCATGAATAACAGAAGTCACCAGATTTTTTAAGGAAAGTTGCGGAGCGGCACTCTGCTGCACGATCTCCACCGTCGGTCCGCAGAGAACATGCATTTTATCCAGCAAAGCATCCATAGCAAAGGGCTTTGGCAGAAAATATTGTACGCCTAAGCGCGCTGCATCGCTGACCATCTGATCGTTTGCAAAAGCGGAGATCAGAATTGTTTTCGGCTGTGCGATCTCTTCTTTCTGCAATCGAGACAGCAACGTCAGTCCGTCTAACTCCGGCAAAATGGCTTCCATAACCAACAATTCCGGTGTTGCCGTTTTTAATATATTGTAAGCTTCCAGTCCATCCCGCGCGGCTTCTACAATTTTAAATTCTCCATCTTTCTCTATGGCCTCCCGCACCAAACTGCGGAACTACTCATTGGCACACACCACTAAGACCGTCTTCATTTCGTTCATGTTCACTTTCCTTTTCCTTAGATTTGCGACGGATTCCATGAGCTTCAAGTCGCGTTTTCAATAAATTACCATAAATTTCCATTTTATTCAAGCCGATTCCGCCAAAAAAAGATCACAATCGTTCGACAGTTTTTTCATGACAAGCACAGCAGTATCCGTTCTTCCCTTTCTCAAAGAGGCATGCTATACTATCAGCAGGAAGTGAGGTGGGATTATGGATCTGATTCAGGCATTGGAACAATACCATCCCTGGAACGAGCAGGAGAGCCGGGACTGTGAAGAGTTATTGCGCCGTCTGAAAAGCGGTGAAGCGCTTTACACGCGTGATAATCGTTCTGCCCATCTCACCGCTTCCGCATGGGTGGTAAGCCCTGACCGGACACAAGTGTTGATGGCCTATCACAATCTGTATCAATCCTGGGCCTGGTTAGGCGGTCACGCAGACGGTCAAAAGGATCTGCTGGCGGTTGCCCTGAAAGAAGTGCGGGAAGAATCCGGCTTAAAAGAAGTCCGTCCCGTCTCCCATCAAATCTACTCGGTAGAGATCCTAACAGTAGACGGCCACGAAAAGAAGGGAGAATACGTTTCCTCTCATCTGCACCTCAATGTAACGTATCTGTTGGAAGCAGATCCCTCCGCTCCTGTCCACTGCAAGCCGGACGAGAACAGCCGGGTTGGTTGGTTCCGATTGGCCGATGCCATTGCCGCATCCACAGAGCCGTGGTTTCAGCAGCGGATCTATGCAAAACTTAACCAGAAATTATCATATTTCCCATAAAGTTTCAATAGGGAGCGGAGAAATCCGCTCCCTATTTTTACGCAATATCCGCTGAATTCAGCATAGTTTCGATTAAAATTCCATATCCTTTACATGGATCATTCAACAAAACGTGTGTTACTGCACCTACGATCGTACCGTTCTGCAAAATCGGACTTCCACTCATTCCCTGCACAATCCCGCCGGTAGCTTCGATCAATTTCGGATCCGTTACTTTTAAAACCAACTCCCGGCCGTCTGCATTACCGGAGGAAACCTTGACGATTTCGATATCATATTCCGCCACCGTATCTCCTTGGATATTGGTGTGGATAACCGCAGGGCCCACCACCGCC
>JAKSQE010000064.1 GCA_024404295.1 Oscillibacter sp. | reverse complement strand
AATAAATGATTTTTTGCAGGAAACAGCAATCGGAACACCGATGGAGTGACTGCCGCCCAACACGATGGACACCGTAGGTTTCGTCATACTTGCGATCAGTTCTGCAATGGCTAAACCCGCCTCCACATCTCCGCCCACGGTATTCAGCAAAAAAAGCACCCCATCCACTTCGTCCGATTCCTCCAGTTTTGCCAGTAACGGCAAAACATGCTCATACTTGGTGGTTTTAGCTCCATTCGGCGCTGTATAATGCCCCTCGATCTGCCCAATAATGGACAGCGTATAAACCGTCCCATAAGGCGTTTTTGTCATAGAAGATCCAAAATCAAGGATTGGCTGCGTGGTCTCGCTGCCGGTACTGTTGTTTTCTTTGGTCTCCTCACTATGCTTGCTCTGTTCCGTCATGGTATCTCCTCCCTTTTCGCCTTAGTCTTTGCGTTTTCTCAGGAAATACTCATAACTTCTATCATTCTTATTTCTTGGAAAAAGGGCCGAATCTTACGATTCGACCCTTCATGATTGCTTGGTTTTTACTTGTCCCACTTTACATCTACGATGGTACCGGTAGAAAATTCAATGAACTCACTTTTCAGCACGTAGTCTGTCTTACCGACGCGGACTTCCTGATCGCCAACTTTTGTGGTCATGACATTCGCTGCGGATGTCGTCGTCGTCGCAGTAAAGAGCAACGTCACATGGTTAGGATCTTCCACCCACTCGCCGCTATCGGTGAGTACATAGTAGGGGAACTTCTCAACGTCTTCGATCTGGCCGCCCACCAAAGCACCTGCAGCCATCAAAGGAGAGGGCAAATATGCTTTGCAGTTTTCATACAGTTCCGGAGCAACTCCCTCTACCCGATACTGATACGTCACATTGACCTTTGGCACTTCTGCGGCACCGCTCCGACGTGCAGCCAGTTTCCATCCCGCAAATGCAACCACTAACAGCAGCAGTACGACAACAATCACATCAATAATATTAAACTTTACTTTTTTCATATTTTCCTCCAAGCAGGACAAGCCTGATTTCATTTATAGACATTTGTTGTGTAGTATTGTATAATATTTTCCGAAATTCTACAAGAGGTTTCTTGATTTTGTTTATGAGGAGAACTTCTGCAATGAAAGTCATCCATCTTATCAGCGGTGGCGACTCCGGCGGTGCCAAAACCCATGTGCTGAGCTTGCTGCAGCATTTAAACCGGACCATCACCGCACAGCTGGTATGCTTCCGGGACGGTCCCTTTGCCGACGAGGCCCGTGCTATGGGCATTCCCACTGAAATCATGGCCGGAAACAACATTCCCCATTTGCGCAAGCAGCTTACTGCCTATATCAAAAAAGGAGAATTCCAACTGATTCACTGCCATGGCAGCCGTGCCAACATGGTGGGTGCTTTACTGCGGAGCTCTACCGGATTGCCTGTTGTTTCTACCGTGCACAGCGACTATAAACTGGACTATATGGGGCGTCCAATTTCCAAATGGACCTTCGGCACCATCAATATGCTGGCTCTGCGGAATCTTGACTACCGGATTGGTGTGTCCGATGCCATGGTTGACCAGCTGATTTCCCGCGGTTTTGCCCCGGATCGTCACTATGCCATTTACAATGGCATTGACTTTACACCCGCTCCGCCGCAAGGAGATCGCTTAGCATACCTTCGCAGTTTAGGTGCGCAAGTAGATGCGGACTCAGTGGTGATCGGTATTGCCGCCCGTCTGAATCCCGTAAAGGATATGTCTACGCTGATTCGCGGTTTTGCTGCCGCACACTCGGATTGCCCCCGACTACGACTGGTCATTGCCGGCGACGGTGAAGAGCGAGAACTGCTGCAAAACCTTGCAAAAGAGCTGAATGTTGCGGAATATGTTACCTTTGCCGGCTGGATCTCCGGTGGCATGGATCGATTCTACTCTGCCATGGACATCAACGCCCTGACTTCCCTGTCTGAGACGTTTCCCTATGCACTGACGGAAGCGATTCGATTCCATTTGGCCACCGTTGCCACCGCCGTGGGTGGTATTCCCTATCTCATCGACCATGAAGCCAACGGTTATCTGTTCCAGCCCGGCGATTGGCAGACGTTGGGTCGGTATTTTGCCATGCTCGGCAATGATGACGAAAAGCGTCACGCCATGGGTGACAAGCTGTTTGAAAAAGCCTCTGTACAGTTCTCGATTGAGAAAACCGTAGACACGCAGCTCCACATTTATCAGGAAATCCTCCGCCGCCATGCCCGCCCCAAAGCAGAGCGAGACGGTGTGGTCATTTGTGGTGCCTATGGGCGAAACAATGCTGGCGATGATGCCATTTTGGAGGCAATTTTGCAGGAGATGCGCTCCATTGATCCGGATATGCCTATTACTGTTCTTTCTAAAGATCCTGCACTGACCCGTCTGACCAATCGTGTGCAGTCCATTAGCCGGGTCAATATATTTGCGTGGATGCGGGCTATGCGTCACGCAAAGCTTTATATCAACGGCGGCGGCAGCCTGATTCAGGATGTTACCTCCCGCCGTTCCCTGTGGTTTTATCTGGCCAATATTCGCATCGCAAAACGGATGGGATGTGCCGTGCAGATGTATGGCTGCGGCATTGGTCCTGTCTTGCGAGAGCCTCACAAGAAGCTGGTTACGAAAGTCCTCAACCGTTATGTAGATACCATCACCCTCCGTGAGCCGGATTCTTTGGAGGAGTTGCGCGCCATGGGCGTGACCAAGCCGGAAATCATTCTGACTGCTGATCCCGCGCTGACTTTGCCTTGTGCATCCGACGATGTAATCGACAGTGTCATGCTTCGTAATCAAATACCGCCTCACGGCAACTATCTCTGCGTAGCACTGCGGAACTGGCCCGGCTTTGAAGCTAAGGCACCACTCATCCGCGAGGCTGTGCGTTACGCTTACAACACCTATGGTGTCACTCCGGTTTTCCTGTCTATTGAAAGTCGCCTGGATCCTTCTGCTGCACGCTTAGCAGCGCAAGGGCTGGACATCCCCCACTATTTCTTGGATCGTGCCGGAGATGCCAGTTCTATGGTGGGTTGTTTATCCCGCATGAAAGGATTGCTTTCCATGCGTCTTCATGCGCTGATTTTCGCTGCCGGACAGGGGATCCCATTGGCAGGTATTGTCTATGACCCCAAGGTGTCTTCTTTCCTGCGTTACATCGGGCAGGAACACTTTGCCGACCTCGAAGACTTACAGCAGGATACCCTTTACGCAATGGTCGACCACTTGATGGTCTCCGCCGCTCCGGAGGAACAGGCTGCCACCGTTCGACATCTTCAGGAGATGGAACACGGCAATGTTGAGATCGCTCGTCGGCTTTTGGAATCTTAAGATCGTTCTTGAAATAGCAACGCCCATCACTTGCGTGATGGGCGTTGGCTTTTATGGATACATGGAATCCAACATCCGAATTCCTGCAGCCGTATGAAACACATGTTTTTTAAATTCAGGCATAGCCTTTGCGTATTTTTCCGATTCCCCCGCATTTACCAGATAATCCGCTTCCAGCAAAATCTGGTAGTCCATTCCTGCTACATTCGTGTAGGTATGGTGATGAGTCACAAGGTACACCACACGCTCCTCCACAGAAACCGGCAGCGAAAACTCCGCAAGAAACTCCCGCACCAATGGCTCGCTCTCTGCTTCCTGATGGTTCCCATCGGTATCGCCGTATTTCTCCCGGCACAATGGGCAGGAGATGTCATGCACGATTGCCGCAATCTCCAGCGTAGTTTGTGTCTCTTCGTCCAGTTTCTCCAATTTGCCCAGCAAGGAAGCAAACGCGTGAACTTTGATAAAATGATTGATATCGCCCAGGTTTCCCTGATAGAAATCCACCATTTTGACAATCATCTGTTCTTTCATACGAAATCCCCCATCATTCATTTAGGGGAATTGTATCATGCTGTTTCCACTATATCAAGTTTCTGTTTCCCTCTCTTGCGGACTGCAAATCTGCCGTTGTACAGCAATGGTGGCAAGGGTATCGCCCACCTGCGTTAAAATTGCTGCCCAGATTGCCAATTCCTCATCATTCAACTGCTTTGCAAAGGCCACTGAGACCGTATTGATCGCGGTAGTCAGAGCCAATGGATCACATTCAAAACATTGCATCGTATCACCGCTATCAATTTATGATGCATATGTTCTATTTACTCCCCTTCAACTTGATTTTTCGGTTTCTTCGGATTCATGGGAAATACCGTAAGAGCGTCTCTCCCGTCCCAAAGCGCTAACAGCACATCTTTTTCTTCCTTATATCCCTGCCGCAATAGCTTTCTGTGTACCCAGCTTTCTTCCTTCTTCGCTTGGCGGATATTCCCTTTCAGCAGCTTACCGTCCATCACAAAGGGCGTTTGCACATAAGTCTGTTTTGGCAGCAAGTCGAGATCCGACGGTGTTGCCGGGCGGGCTGTTTCCTTTGGTAAAATACTGATAACACCGTTATGCTCCATCACCGCACACTGAATCTGATTTAAGTCAAACCATCCCTCAATACGACAATAGGTCAGAAACTCGCTCAGATCCATCCGTGCCTTCTTTAAGTTATCCCGATAGATCTGTCCATTTTCCATCAAAATGATTGGCTTACCCGAAATGACCCGCCGGGCCTTTAGGGATTTTTCTGTCCAAAGCGTGATCCCAAAGGCTGCCAATCCATAAATGATCAGGGCTGTCAGCGAATCCACCGGATCTTCCAGATCGGTTGCAAGTTCCGCTGCTACGGAGCCGATGGTAATGCCCACCGCATAGTCAAACATTGTCATCTGAGAAACCTGTTTGGCTCCCATGAGCTTAGTCAGGAAAAACAAGACAACAATCGACAAAAGTGTTGTCAACGCTGTCATACCTATTTTCTCCCACATAAAAAGACCTCCCGACGGGTTTTTCCATAGGATACCACGGGAGGTCTGATTTTATGTTACTTTTCAATTTTCTGCCCAGCATGGTATGCATTGGTGCTGGCATTGATATACTCTGCCTTTAATTTGGAATATAAGATCGTCTGGCTGGAGTAAAGGCCCTTGTATCCGGAGAGCATATAGCTCAGGAAGCAAGCCAGTGCGAAATACGATCCTCCTTGACCACCAAACAGCTCGATTGCGAGAAACGTCGATGCTACCGGGCAGTTGGTCACACCGCAAAACACAGCTACCAAGCCAATCGCAGCACCAAAACCGGCAGGCAAGCCAAGAATCGGTGCAACCGCACAGCCAAAGGTCGCTCCCACAAAGAACGAAGGTATCACCTCGCCGCCCTTAAAGCCGGCAGCCAACGTGACCGCCGTAAACAGTAGCTTCAGGAAGAAGGCTTCCGGTCGGGCGATTCCCTGCTCCACCGCCGCTGTCACCACGTTCATGCCCGCGCCGTTATAATCCGTGCCAAACACATAGGTCAGAACGATCACAACTGCACCGCCAGTGACTACCCGAATCCATGGGTTTTTGATTTTATGGAACTGATGCTCTGCAAAGTGCATCATCCAACAAAACAAAATAGATATCAGCGCACACAGTACGCCTAAAGCAAATACTTTCACAAAAATCAAGACGCTTTCTTCCGGCACGGAGATCTCAAATCGTGTCGGCTCAACGCCAAGCATCAATGAAACGCCATAGGCCACCAAAGATGCCAGCAACCCAGGGACCAGAGCAACATGATACAACGTACCAACGCTAATGACCATGATGGAAAAAATCGTTGCCGCCAGCGGTGTTCCAAACAGGGCTGAAAAGAATGCAGCCATACCCGCAAGCGTTGCGACCCGCAGATCATTTTCATCCAGACGGATCCAACGCCCGAAAACCTGGCCAATCGTTCCGCCCATTTGCAGTGCGGCGCCCTCTCGTCCCGCAGAGCCACCCAGCAGATGTGTCACGACCGTACTGAGGAAAATGGCCGGCAACAGCCAAAACGGAAGCTGTTTGCCTTTGTGGACTGCTTCAATTACATCATTCGTACCAAGGCCATCCGTTTTGGTCAGGCGATAGAATCCCACAATTCCCAAACCGCCCAAAGGCAGCAGCCAAATGACCCAGCGATTCGCCTCCCGGTATGTTGTCACCTCATGCACTCCCACGTGGAATGCCGTGCCGATCACACCGCAGATCATGCCGATGGCCGTGGCGATCAGAGCCCATTTGATCAGGGTTCGGACATAGAGTCCCCAGCGTTTCAGCGTGATTCGCACCGTGTCCTGTCTCATAGATTATTCCGCCGCCTTTACGTCTTTTCCATCCATTCTGGTCTCCAAAAGCGTGGGATTCTTTACGTACTTCATCATGGTCGCAAAGAATCTGGAGTACTCAATACCGGTCGCAATGCGCTCGTCCATCACCGCCGTGATCGGCATCAGCTTCTTTCTTTTGCCATTCTCTTGTGCAATTGGATCCAGAACGGGTTTTCCCATACACAAAAAGACACTGGTGGTGCCAAACTCATAGCAATGATGGTAGATCTGATTGGTGTTGATGGAGGCCAGATTGGTGATAAACAAGCTGGTGTGGAACGGGCTCAAGTCAATAATAAACTTAGGCAGCAAACCGATCTTATCCAGCAAACCAGCCAGGCTAATGACACAGCGAGCCAGCCCGGGAATGGCAAAAATGACATTGAGAAACTTATCCGTATTATTGTTATGTACCGCTTCCATGTTCTTCTCGATCTCCGCGCGGATCCGGTCGCTAATCGTAAACACATCATCTTCCGGTTTCAGATAAACTTTCAAAACCGTTTCATCCGGCGTACCGTCGGCACGGGTCTTCAAAATCACAAAGCTGAAGCAAAAATGATTCCGCTCATAAATTTTACCGTTCATCACAAAGTAGTTGATCTTCGGATTCTGCAGCACCGCTTTATAATAGGCTGCTGCCAAAACACTCATATGCGTCACCGCACGGCCCTCTTTCCGTTTTTCACGGATGTAGGCTTTCAGGGCATCCTCGTCCAAATTTTCATTGGACCAGTTCAGCGCATCATAACGCTTGGGCATAATATAGGGGATTGCCTGCATAATAGGAGTCAAGCCCTTGGCACGTTTTCCATCAGGACGCATTGTTCGTTCCTCATTCTTTCCTAAAATAGGTTTTCCGACCGTTTTGTTCTTATAATCTGATTTTTTTGAAAACACAATACAAAATGCAGCACTTTTCGCATTCTGTTCCCCTGTCACATCTCATCAAAAAAACTTGC
>JAKSQE010000063.1 GCA_024404295.1 Oscillibacter sp. | reverse complement strand
CCCGTTGGTCAAGTGGTTAAGACACGGCCCTTTCACGGCTGTAACATGGGTTCGAATCCCGTACGGGTCACCATCCCATAAAGCGCTGTGACACGGCGTTTTATGGGTACCATATGGAGGCTTAGCTCAGCTGGTTAGAGCGCATGCTTCACACGCATGAGGCCACTGGTTCGAGTCCAGTAGTCTCCACCAAAACCTTGAAAACTTCGGTTTTCAAGGTTTTTTCTTTTGTTATATCTGAGAACTCTGTAAATTTTCTTGATTTTCCCACAATTTGGCCTATGATGAAACTATCTCTCAAATCCTTGTAAAAGAAATGAGGTCAACATTATGTCTGTTTTATCTGCACTGACTCCTCATGGCGTTTTTGACTATTTTGAAGCGCTCTGCTCCGTTCCCCACGGCAGCGGCAATACGAAAATCATCAGCGACCTGTGCGTTCGCTTTGCGAAAGAATTGGGTTTAGCTTATCGGCAGGATGCAGCCAACAATGTGATCATTTGGAAAGGCGGGTCTGCAGGGTATGAGGACGCAGAACCCATCCTGTTGCAGGGACACATGGACATGGTCTCTGTCAAGACTGCCGATTGCCCCAAAGATCTGGCGAAAGAGGGCTTGGATCTGGCGACTGACGGCGAGTGGATCTGGGCGGAACAAACTTCTCTGGGCGGAGACGACTGCATCGCTGTCGCCATGATCCTTGCCATTTTGGCGGACGATTCACTTCCCCATCCTCCCATTGAGGCAATCTTTACGGTTGACGAAGAAACCGGCATGGACGGTGCCATTGCGCTGGATTGTTCCGATCTAAAGAGCAAGAAAATGCTGAATCTGGACTCTGAGGAAGAAGGTGTTTTTACCGTTTCCTGCGCCGGCGGCGTGCGGACGGACTGCATTCTCCCCGGAACGCAGCAACCGCTGCATGGTGAAGTCGGTTATCGTATCACTTTGTCGGGTCTGTTGGGCGGCCACTCCGGCGTAGAGATCGACAAGGGGCGCGGCTGTGCCAATCAGCTGATGAACCGCGTTCTATATGCCGCTACGGGACAATTCCCCAGCCTGCGAGTCCATGACATTCGAGGCGGCCAGTTTGACAACGTTATTTGTCCCCTTTGCCATGCCTTGGTAGCTGTTCCCTCCGCCGAAAGCGTTGCTTTTTCTCAGTTCATTACCAATTTCGCCGCTGTTTTGAAAGACGAATATGCCGGATGTGATGCCGGTATCACCCTGACCAGTCAATCCGAGCCGGTTTCTTCCGCCCTCAGCGCAGAAGACACTATGCATCTCCTGCGCACGCTGGTTGCACTGCCTCAAGGTGTGGAATCCATGAGTTCCGACTTCCCGGGTCTGGTGCAGACTTCCTGCAATCTGGGTGTGATGGGCATGGAGGAAGACGGATTCCATTTCTGTATCTCTGTTCGCTCCTGCATTGAATCACAAAAGCACATGTTGGCGCAGCGCATTCACGCTATCATTGATTTGGCCGGCGGCATCATCAGCGACCACTCGGACTATCCCAGTTGGCAATATGTTCGCCACTCTGCATTTCGCGAGATGGTACTGCAGGCCTATCACGACCTTACCGGCAAGGACGGTGTGATTTCCGCGACCCACGGCGGTTTGGAATGCGGTATCTTTGTCAACAAGGTTCCGGGACTGGACGTCATTTCCATTGGACCGGTGCTGCAGGATATCCATTCACCTTCGGAGCGTCTCAATGTTCCTTCCACCGTTCGTTTGTACCAACTGGTTTGTGAAGTTTTGAAGCGCAGCAAATAAGAAGATTCTTCATTGACGAAAAAAGCTCGCGGATGCAAGATCCGCGAGCTTTTTGTCATGTTATGTTAAATTCTTCTTAGAACTCCAGGTTCTTGCTGTTCTCCTTGGAGAAGACATGTGCCACATTGCCGCCGAAGGTGAAGGCAATGTCACTGCCCATGGCAAAGTCGGTGTTGACCTTACCCTGAATATCCAGCGTCTGGACAATGATAATCGCATCCTTGCCCATGACATTGATGTGCAGGTGAATGGCGCTGCCCATCATTTCGCTGACGTCCACCGTACCGTGGAGCATCTCCCTGCCATCGCCCAGCAGAGCGATATGCTCGGGACGAACACCCAGAGTGATATCCTGAGGCTCAACGCCCTTTGCGGTCAGATTGGCCTGCTTCTCATCGCTCAGGACCACAGTAGCGTCTTCCATGGTCACGGCATACTTGCCTTCAGCGGTCTTGATCAGCTTGGCATCAAAGAAGTTCATCTGAGGCATGCCAATGAAACCTGCAACGAACAGGTTGGCGGGATGCTCAAACACCTCCTGAGGAGTGCCGATCTGCTGAATAACGCCATCCTTCATGATGACGATACGATCGCCCAGCGTCATAGCTTCGGTCTGATCGTGGGTAACATACAGGAAGGTGGTGTTGATCTTCTGGCGCAGCTTGATGATCTCTGCGCGCATCTGGTTACGCAGCTTAGCGTCCAGGTTGGACAGAGGCTCATCCATCAGCAGAACCTTGGGCTCACGGACGATGGCACGGCCAATGGCAACACGCTGACGCTGACCGCCGGACAGAGCCTTGGGCTTACGGTCCAGATACCGGGTAATATCCAGAGTCTCGGCAGCATCGCGCACGCGGCGATCGATCTCAGCCTTATCCACACCACGCAGCTTCAGGGGGAATGCCATGTTCTCATACACGGTCATGTGAGGATACAGAGCATAGCTCTGGAACACCATGGCGATATCACGATCCTTGGGAGCCACATCGTTCATGCGCTTACCATCGATCAGCAGGTCACCGCCGGAGATCTCTTCCAGACCGGCCACCATACGCAGGGTCGTGGACTTACCACAGCCGGAAGGACCGACCATGACGATGAATTCCTTATCGGCGATCTCCAGATTGAAGTCCTGCACTGCCAGAACGCCCTCTTCGGTGACCAGCAGATTGCTCTTCTTTTCAGCTTCGCCCTTCTTGCTCTTCTTCGTTTTCTCCAGATTGGGATAAACCTTCTTAATACCCTTCAAAGATACGCTTGCCATAACAATATTCTCCTTTTTACTATTTTTTAATTTTAATGTTTGTTATACCGCAAGCGTCTGAGGCGGTGCCCTCAGGTGCATATCCTCATCCACCAGATCGTTCCAGATCCGATGGGTATTGCTCTCTTTCAACCACAGGGCGGATTCCTCCGCCAGATCATCCTGATCGGCATCTGCAGGGAAACCCCGGCGCACAGCCTTTTGCAGCAAAGTATGTACATTCTCTTCCGAGGCCAATTCCTCTGCCGTCAGCCAGCCATCTTCGCAAAGCAGTGCAGGGTCAAAGATGGAATCTTCTTCCCCTAAGGCGGAAAGCCGCCAGAGTTCTTGTTCTTCTAAACGCATCCGCCTCACTCCTTTCCGTTTCCTATGGCGCATCATAACAGCATTATTATAAAAGAACTCTTTGTGTCCCGTCAAGAATTTTTTGTGTAAATTATCCATAGAAAAGGACGAAATCGGCGGTGGTATCCGTCGATTTCGTCAATTTCGCTATTTTTCGCCTTTCACTTAGTTCATGTTGCCCAAAATGACTTGTTTCAATGCAGCAGCATCCTCTGCCAGGAAATCCGCACCAGCCTCTATCAGGCTTTCTTTGGAACGAAATCCCCAGGTCACGCCACAGGCTTTCAAGTCCGCGTGATGTGCTGTCTGAATATCGACGCTGCTGTCTCCCACAAACAAGGTCTCTTCCCGCTTTGCTCCTAACTGTTCCAGAACAAACTTGACTCCTGCAGGATCGGGCTTCACCGGAAACTCCTTACGTTTGCCCAGCACAAAATCAAAGGTGCCCGGGAAAAAGTGCGCAATGATTTCCTGACTGAACTGGTCTGCCTTGTTGGAATAGACCGCCATCCGGATCCCTTCCGCCCCGATCTGTGCCAACAACTCCACAATGCCTGGATAGGGCTTGGTCAAATCCATGTTGTGCTGACTATAATACTCGTTAAAATCTGTTAGCGCCTTCATCTGAAACAGGGGACTTTGCACCTCCGGAGGAGAAAAGCGGCTCACCAAATTGGGGATCCCATGGCCAACCATGGTCATAAATTCTTCCAGGCTGTGCTCTGGCCAGCCATTTTTACGGCAGACCCAGTTTCCTGCTCCAGCCAAATCACCAATGGTATTCAAAAGCGTTCCATCCAAGTCAAAAATTACAGTGCGGTACATATGCAATCTCCTGTTTGTTGTTTTCTTGTTTTCATTGTATCAATTTTACCATGCTTGACAATTGGCAAGAAGCTGAAAGCGCCTATGTTTTTGTATGTCTTTTTGTTCAAGTCCAAAAATCTCCTCTACCCTTTTGCGTCTATTTCCCGTCGCCTTTACATATATCTCCTTTAGGAAAACCGATGGGAGTGTTGTGCATTGAAGGGAAATATGGAAGAACGGGCAGAGCGCCTGGCCCTTTACATCATAGAGAACCGGACCACCGTCCGCGGAGCCGCGCAAAAGTTCGGCATCAGCAAGTCCACGGTACATAAAGATATTTCCGAACGACTGCCCCAATTTAACCGAGCCTTATACTTGCAGGTCAAGGAAGTTTTGGATGTCAATAAGGCACAGCGGCATATTCGGGGCGGCATTGCCACCCGAAAAAAGTATCGCGGCATATAAGGTCGCTGAAAGGAGCATTTATGGCATACAAAAATCGTCGCTGCCGGCAGACATCGTCCCCGCAGCATGTACAATCCGGTACAGCAGGTACCTATTCCGAGCCACCGATGCGCCGGTGGTCACATCCAGTCACAGCAGTTCCCGCACAGGAAGAGTCGGAATTGCACTACATCTACTGTGCACTATCCTATCAAAATCAGCTGCTGGCAGATATCAAGGTTCTGTTGGAGCAGCTTGTAACAGATGCCCCTTCTCATTTGGTTTCTAACAGTGCCACGGTTTCTTATGAAAAAAAATAGCGGGTCACCGCTATTTTTTTCTATCAAATCGGACAAGCATTTTAATTTTTTGAAAACTCATTTCGTCTCCTATTGCCATTCGAATGGCACCCCTTTATAATGGTGTTATGTAAATTTTACGTTTGATGGTTTCAAGGAGAGCATACACCATGTCAAAGAAGTTTTTGCAGTCACGCGAAGATCGCATTGATTTTCTGCTGCTGCTTGTATTGTTTGCTTTGATCGCCTGTATTGTCAGCTTGCTGATTTCCCATATAAAACCCACTCAAAAGGCTGATATACCCATTGTTTCCGAGGATCTTCTTTCGGAAGAAGATCAGGCCGCCGCTGAAGCGCTGCGCTCTCATCGGGAGCGGAAAGATGGCTTTTACACCATTTTGATCTCCGGAGTTGACGACGGAAACGGCGGCAGCGACACCAATATTCTGGTGGCTGTGGACACGGTATCCGGCCACGTATACGGAGCCAGTATCCCACGAGATTCTAAGGCGATCATCAACGGAAAAGCTCACAAAATCAATTATGCGTATAACAGCGGTGGCATGAGTAAGCTGTCTGAGGTAGTATCTGACCAGCTTGGAATCCCTGTGGACTATACCGTTCTGATCAATTTGAAAGGATTTCAGGCTCTGGTAGATGCCATCGGAGGCATTGACTTCTATGTTCCGGTGGATATGGACTATGATGATCCTGTGCAGAATCTGGAAATTCATTTTTCCAAAGGTACACAGCACCTGAATGGTTCCCAGGCGCTGAAGGTCGTTCGTTTCCGCCACAATAATGACGGCACCGGCTACGGCAGCGAGGATATTGGCCGAATGGAAACGCAGCAAAAGTTTTTGAAGGCCGTGGTCAAAAAAATGATCTCCAGTTTTAGCGTATCGAAAATTGACGACTATGCAAAGCTGTTTAATGCATACGTAGAAACCGATCTGACAGCGGGTAATATTGCATGGCTCGGCGGCGAGGTCTTTGCCATGGCCGTGAAGAGCATGGACAATATCGAATTTTCCACCTTACCAAACCAATGGAAAAGTCCTTACATTTATTTGAAGCAGGACGAGCTTTTAGATTTGGTCAACACCCATTTGAATCCCTATGTGGAAGACCGTGTGGCGGAGGATCTAAACCTCCCGCAATAATTTTTGCGAAATCGCTCGGCAAAAGGCGACATGTCTCCCTGCCCAAACTATTATGGAGGTTTTATGAGAAAGCATTTTTTCCCTTTGCTTTTAATCCTACTTTTGCTGCCACCGGCTGTTTCATCGGCACACTACGACAATACGGGGCATATCACTCGATGCCATACCTATACCGGTCAGTTTTCTGACCTCTCTCCCCATCACATTTTTTATTCCAATGTCACAGCTTTATACGAATATGGATTGAGCAATGGGAAAACCGACGGCACGTTTGGCCTGCAGGACAATGTTACCGTTGGGCAAAGCATTATTTTTGCCGCCCGTCTGCGGAGTCTATACTTTTATGGTGACCCCGAGCAGGGCGCGCGTCCTTATGTCGGTATGGAAGCCGGTCAACCCTATCGCACGGAACTGCCTTATCTTAAATATTTAAAGGCTGAGGGAGTCCTGCGTTCTGAGTTGGATAGTGCCTTGTCCGCTTGTGCCACCAGAGCCCAAGTTGCCCATATACTGGCCAATGTCCTGCCGCAGGATGCCCTGCCTCGCATCCATGATGCCCTGATAACACAATGCTACGCCAGCAGAAAATACATCACCGATGTGTCGGAATACACTCCTTATCAGCAAGATATTCTAACACTCTACCGCTGTGGTATTTTGTCAGGCAATGATGCCAGTGGTTCTTTTTTTCCTGACAGTCCTATCACTCGTGGAGCTCTGGCAGCAATGTTGACTCGTATGATCGATCCCAACCTGCGGATTACGCTCAACTGGTTGCAGCCGGGATATAGCAGTGCGGTTGGAACGACCCTTGCCGATCTGATTGTCCCCGGAGCCTATATTCCCACTCCCGAGACCGATGATGAAATCGACCAGGACATTCGCTATATGCTTTCTCGTGGAGAAAACAGCCTCACGCTGCATTATCCATCGACCCCATCTATCGTTTCCGTACGGAACACCATGACACGGCTTCTGGCCTGCATGAAGCAATACTGCGAGCAGAGTTTTAATGCGATCCGCTGCACCTTTTCTCCCGGTGGTTCTGTCACCTTTGTCTTTTCCGCCATGGATCTGGGTGTTAAAACCGAAGACTATCGGCAAGGCGCTATGAC
>JAKSQE010000062.1 GCA_024404295.1 Oscillibacter sp. | reverse complement strand
GGAGACTTTCCAGCTGACCCCCGATTTGAAGATGGAGTTGATGTTTGGCGAGCCAGCCCTGTATCCGCGCCAGAAAGAGATCTACGATGCGATGTTCCGCGGTGAGAACAGTGCCTATGACCTGCTGCACTGGGGAAAATCCTTGAATGTATCCTCCCTCCGTGCCAGACTTTACTATCACGGTAAGGAGATCGTACTGGGCGGCGACGCCTATGCCCACGTGTGGGAAACCGTCAGCATGACCCCTTGTGACATTTTGAAGGTTCCGCACCATGCTTCCTTTGACGCCATTTCCAGAAAGATGATCAAGAGTATGCATCCGAAGCAGGCTGTGGTGTGTGTGGCGGCTCGCCGTCCGGATGAGCGTCCGCATCCCTATGTGGTGTCCTTGCTGAAAGAGTATATCCCAGAAGTCTATTTTACCGACGCGGTGGAGATCCCCGGTCTGGTTGAGCCGGAGTTCCATGAATCTGTACATCTGGAAGTGGAATAATTTCGCAATGCTTTTTGCATTTCTGTGGGTAAAAGGGATGCGACGAGCCCCGATTTCCCATGAAAAGGAGAATGAAAGATGGAGAGCGCGGTATACACGCTTAAAAGAACTTCCCATGAAAGCTTGGCGGAGCTTCAGGATAAGTTGCTGAAGGAATTCGGTGATATGGGTAGCATTTCATATAACCATATTGAAGAAAATGAAAATGTGGAAGTCCTGTTGCTTGTTTGTGAAAAGTACTACTTTAGAAATGGTAGTATGGCAGCATTGGCTTTACAATGTATCAATGACCATAAGGAACAAAAGGCGATCCTCGTAGGTACAGGTGGAGGAAGTGGCATAGCGAATATAAGCTGGGGTGCAAATGCCAATTTTGCGAATAAAGCAAAAGAAATTCTGAATAAATATGGGTTTAGCGAGTAAAGCTCAGCCTGCCGGGCAAGCGGAAACGCTTTTGTTTAAAGTGATATATGGAAGCCGTGAAATCAAGTGATTTCACGGCTTTCTTTGTTTTAACATGCAAAATTGATAGTCTCCATCATGATAAGAAGTATAAAATCACAGTTCGGAGCAGAAAGCTTTGGACAGTAAAAAGTGGGACGGCAAAAGCCGCGGGAAGCGTTCAGAGCGTCGCCGGCAACGCAAGCAACATAGCCGTCCCAAGAGGAGGGGCCGGTCAGCTTGCCATTGTTGACATCCTCAACCCAGTGGCAGAACTCGATGTCATAAGCCTCGATGAAGCGCTCCTTCCAGTCGGTCATGATGGGCATGGACTCGGCGGGATTCAGGCTGTCCCAGCCAGCGGGACGAGAGCGGCGGACAACAGCGTAGGGATCGGGCAGCTTCACGGTACCATTCTCGCAGACGACCTCGCACTGGATGTCGTAGCCGTAACCATCAGCAACCTGAACCTCAACGTCGATGAAGCAGCCCTTCTTGGTGCGCATCAGCATGACCTGGGGGTTGTCATAGCCCTTGTCAGAGTTAGCGGACTGACGAACCTTGACGCACTGCACGTCCTCGTACTCGTCGTCCAGCAGCCAACGGCAGATGTCCAGCTCGTGGATGGCAACGTTGGTAACACCGTTCTCGGTCTTGAAGCCCGGGCCCTGAGCAACGTTGCGGTGGCAAGCCTTGATCACCAGGGGAGCGCCCAGCTCGCCAGAGTCGATGATGCGCTTCATCTCGGCATAGCCGCGGTCATAGTGACGCATGAAGCCGACCTGAACCAGACGCTTGCCGATCTCCTGCTCCTTAGCAATGATCTCCTCGCAGTCCTTGGCATTCTGAGACAGGGGCTTCTCGCAGAAGCACCACTTCTTCTCAGCCAGAGTCTTCATGACATAGTCATGATGGGTGGGGTCGATGGAGGTAATGACAACAGCCTCGACCTCGGGATCCTTGATCATGCCGTCGCAGTCATTGCCGTAGGACTTGATGCCATACTTGGCAGCAGTGTCGTCAGCAGCAGCGGCAACATAGTCGGACACAGCCACGACGGTAGCGCCGGGAACAGTGTCAATGATGCGGCGGCAGTGATCCTTGCCGATAGCGCCGCAGCCGATAATACCAATCTTCAGAACCTTATCCATGATAATGTACCTTCCTTTTTTATCATTTATAAAATGGTAGGGATTTTTTGAAGCGGTGGGCGGGCTTCCACCCACCGCTGGTCAAACATATTAATATTTGCGAGCGTCCTTCAGGTGAGCAACCATGTCGTTATAGGCAGCGACATTTTCCTTGCGCTCAGAAACCTCGGTGTCGCCCACACGCCACCAGGAGCTGTAACCGTCGGTCATGGTCTTGGGCAGGACCTTGATGTCGAACAGAACGGGAACGTTCTTGACCTTCTTAGCGTCCTCCAGAGCAGCCTCCAGTTCTTCCATGGTGCGGATGGTGTAGCCCTTGCAGCCATAAGCCTTGGCAACGCCGGCATAGTCAATGTTCAGGAAGTCACCGAACAGGCCGTCCTTGTTGCGCTGACGCAGCTCGGTGCACAAGGTCAGGTTGCCGTGGCCGACCTGCAGGTTGTTGATGCAGCCGAAAGAAGCGTTATCGAACAGGCAGACGTTGATCTTCTTGTGCTCCATCAGAGCGGTGATGATCTCGCCGTGCAGCATGTTGAAGCTGCCGTCGCCGCAGAATGCGTAGACCTCGCGCTTGTCGCCGATTGCCAGCTTCACGCCCAGAGCACCGGCGATCTCGTAACCCATGGTGGAGTAACCATACTCCATGTTATAGGTATCAACGCCGGTGGGACGCCACATACGCTGCATATCGCCGGGCAGAGAGCCGGCAGCGCCGATGGCCACGTCACCCTCGCTCATGAAGTGGTTGATAGCACCCAGAACGGTGGTCTGGCACAGGGTGGACTTCACGTCCTTGGCATAACGCTCAACGCTGCCGCGGTTGGCGTCGTTGATCTCGGGCTTCCAGGACTTCTTCTCGGAATAAACGATGCTGTCCAGACGATTCAGCTCTTCCAGCCACTTCTCCTTGGCAACCTTGACCTCGTTCTTGTAAGCGGGCTTGTAACCGGCCAGCTTAGCTTCCAGACGAGGCAGAGCCTCCTTAGCATCGGCAACCACGGGGATTGCATCCAGCTTCAGAGCCTGGAACTCGGAGACATTGATGTTGACGAACTTGCAGGTGTCCTTGAACAGCCAGCGGGAAGCGGTGGTGAAGTCGGTGTAGCGGGTGCCGACACCGATGACCAGATCAGCCTTGCGAGCGATCTCGTTAGCAGCGGAGCAGCCGGTGGTACCCAGACCGCCCAGGTTCAGGGGATTCATCCAGTCGGTAGCGGACTTGCCGGACTGAGTCTCGCCATAGGGGATACCCAGAGTCTCTGCAAAGTGCAGGAACTCAGCATGAGCCTCAGAGTAACGAACACCGCCGCCGCAGATCATCAGGGGGTGCTTAGCCTTCTTAATGGCCTCAGCAGCTTCGTCCAGAGCAACCTCGGTTGCGGGACGGCGCTCCAGGCGCCAAACGCGCTTGGCCAGGAAGGAGACGGGATAATCATAAGCCTCGCCCTCAACGTCCTGAGGCATTGCAATGCAGACAGCACCGGTGTTGGCGGGGTCGGTCAGCACGCGGAAAGCGGAGAGCATGGCGCTCATCAGCTGCTCGGGACGAACGATGCGGTCCCAGTAACGGCAGACTGCCTTGAAAGCGTCGTTGGTGGTGGTAGCCAGAGAGTTGGTCTGCTCGACCTGCTGCAGAACGGGGTCGGGCTGACGGCAGGCGTAGGTGTCGCCGGGCAGGACCAGCAGAGGCAGGTTGTTAGCAGTTGCGGTGCCGCAGGCGGTGACCATGTTGGCAGCGCCGGGGCCGACAGAAGAGGTAGCCACGCAGATCTGCTTACGCTTGGTCTGAGCAGCAAAAGCAACGGCTGCCTGAGCCATGCCCTGCTCGTTCTGACCATGGTAGATCTTCAGCTTCTTGGCTTCCTGGGTCAGAGCCTGACCGAGGCCAACCACGTTGCCGTGACCGGGAATGATGAACACGCCATGGACAAAGGGAGTCTGGACGCCGTCCACCTCGATATACTGGTTCTCCAGGAAGCGAACCAGTGCCTGGGCCATCGTTAAACGAACTGTTTTCATGTGTACCTCCTAATTAGTGATTGGGATAGATATGATCGTTGGCATCGGCCTTCCAGAGCCACTCGTGCTCCTTATCGTCGATGCGGGTCTTCATCCAGGGATCGCCATCCAGATGACGGATGCCCCATGCGTAGCACATGGCATAGCCGGGAGCGGCAGTCTGAGAATGGAAGCCATAGTTGATCACGCCGCAGCCGTTGTGGGTAGACTTGTAGATCTCGCCGTTGGCGAAGCCGGCGCCGAAGCCGTCGGGATAGTCAAAGCGATAGAAGTAAACCTCAGGCTGAGGATGATGATGAGGGGGATAAGAGGACCACTTGCCGGGACGGTTCAGAACTTCGCCCAGAACCATGTTGGAGAAAGGAGCGTTGTCATAATCAAAGAAAGTCTTGATCTCACGCTCCATGCAGCCCATCAGCTCGCCCTTGGAACCGGCATACTGGACCTGAATGGTTTCGGGAGTGTACATGACAGCCTCGTAATCCTTGTCGTTCTCCGTGTCCTGCAGGTACAGCTCGGCGTGAGAATGAGCGGTCAGGGTGATCTTGGTGCCCTTGGGAGCCAGCAGGCAGTAGGCCTCATAGTGGAAGCAGTTGGGACGATCCGCCTCAACCTTTTTGCCGTTCCACTCGTAAGTCACCTTGCCCTCAAACAGCAGGATGGCCACTTCGCGGTCAGCGCTTTCATAGGTGTAGGTGTCGCCATCCTCCATCACGATCAGGCCCACGTTCATCAGCGTGCCCATGTAGTTGGTGGACTCGTCGATGTAGCTGTTGTAGCCCTTCTTGAGTTCGTTGTTCTTGGTAATGTAAGTCATTGGAAATGCATCTCCTAATCGAAATCATTTTTCAGCAGGTCATCCTGCAAAAAAATGCCGAATTTTCTGGATTTCATAGAAAAGCGGAAAAAGGGGCTTAGGGGGGCATGATCTGCCCCCCTTAGTTTGTGTCAATTACAGGCCGGTATGCTCGGCAATGTACTTGCGGCCCTTCATGGCGTACTCCAGAGGATTGGCCTTGGCGGGATCCTGCTCGGCCTCGACCAGCAGCCAGCCCTGATAGCCGGCATCGGACAGCACCTTGAAGACGGGGTCGAAGTCCACACCGCCGTCACCGGGAACGGTGAAGGAGCCATTACGGACAGCCTGCAGGAAGCTCCAGTTGTTCTTGCGGACTTCCTCAACAACAGACAGACGCATATCCTTCAGGTGGACATGGCCGACACGGTCAACATACTTCTTCAGCATGGTCAGGGGATCCTCGCCGGCAAAGGTGAAGTGGCCGGTATCGAAGCACAGGAAGACATAACGGGGATCGGTGTTGCTCATCATGCGATCGGTCTCCTCGCTGGTTTGAACAACAGTACCCATGTGATGATGGAAGCACAGCTTGAAGCCACGCTCGGTAGCGATCTTGCCCAGGGTGTTCAGGCCCTTGCAGAAGCGATCCCACTCCTCGTCGTTCATGACGTGCTTGTGGCCACCGGTCAGAACGGGAGTGTCCATCTGACCCTGGATGGAGTAGCTCTGCTCGGAAACGTTGATGCGGTTAGCGCCCACAGCCTCCAGGAAGTCCAGGTTAGCGGTGAAGTCAGCGATTTCTTCCTCGATGGGACGAGTCAGAATGAAAGAGGAATACCAGCGGCTGGCAATGCGCATACCGCGCAGATCCAGAGCCTTCTTCAGCTCAGCGGGATCAGAGGGATACTTGTTGCCAATCTCGCAGCCGGTGAAGCCGGCCAGAGCCATTTCGCTGACGATCTGCTGGAAGGTGTTCTCAGCACCCAGCTCGGGCATATCGTCGTTGCACCAGCCGATGGGAGCAATGCCCAGGGAAACGTACTTGGGATCAAACATAGTTCATGTCCTCCTAAAATAGTATAATAAACATCATAAAAACAGATCCAAACATTTGCGATGGAAAAGCGGCATGATTTTCATTCTGTGTACGCACACAGAAAACCATGCAAACAACCTTGCTGCGCAAACGATTTTGCTATTAAAAAAGTACCATTTTTTTCGCAAAAAATCAACGCTTTTCAGACCCTTTTTTTATTTTTTCTGATTCTGCCAAAGCAGGCTCATTTTTTTTATGAAAGTGGACAGACAAAGGACTTGAAGCATAGTGGCTTAAGTCGAATAGGGGAATATACTGGAATGCACGCAAGTGCATATTCTGACGCATTAAGGAGGCTCATCAATGACGACATTTACGAACCAGGCTACACTCTCCTATCAGGGCACTACGACCAATTCCAATATTACTGTCGGCGAGCTGCAGCCAGCTTTGTTGATGACCAAAACAGCGGCAGTGAATGATTATCGTGAAGGTTCGGTGCTGACCTATCTTATCAGCATTATCAATCGGGGAGCAACGGATGCAAATGGCCTGAAAGTGATCGACGACTTAGGCGGTTTCTATGAATTCTTGACAAAGCGCTATCCACTGGCTTATGTGCGTGGCTCTTTCCGATATTATGTAAACGGAGAATTGCAGGAGGAGACTACAGCCACGGATGATTCTGAGAATTGTCCTATGATCGTTGACAAACAGCCCCTTGTCATCTGCGGAATCGAAGTGCCGGCCGGCGGCAATGTGCTGCTGGTGTATAGCGCAGAGGTGACCGGATATGCTCCGTTAGAGGCTGGGGAAAGCATTACCAATACGGTGTCCTTGTACCGTGGGGAACGAACACCGTATCGAACGGCGCAGGAGACTGTTTATGCACAAGAGGATGTTGCGCTGACGATCAGCAAAAGTCTGGATACGGAAACGGTTATGGAGAGCGGACAGATGACGTACACGCTGTTGATTAAAAACACCGGGAACAAAGCAACCTGCAGCGAAGACCATGTGGTCGTGACGGATCGGATGAATCCGGTTCTGGACGATCTGGTGGTCACGATGGACGGCCGGGTTTTGAAAGAAGGCGAAGAGTACACCTATGTCAGAGGATTCCTGACGGTGTTGCCCGGTGTGGTGGCTGTTCCGGCTGCTACTTTTAAGCGCAACGGTACTAATGGAACGTGGGAAGTGACTCCTGGGACAGTAACGCTGACCATTACCGGAACGGTATAAAGGATAAAAAAACGGAAAAACTTGTTGAGAGTTCACAGAGGGGGATGACAAATGAAGAATACCTGGTAAGAGAAACAAACAATTTAACAAGTCGCTTATCAGAAGTGGCGGAGG
>JAKSQE010000061.1 GCA_024404295.1 Oscillibacter sp. | reverse complement strand
AAATACAAGACTTTCCCCAAGGAGTCTAAGGGTCTGCTGCGTGGTGAATACGGTGCATTGCCCGGAGAAGTCAATGAGGAAGTTCGTGCCATGGCCGGTATCGCTCCCGAGGATGTGATCACCTGCCGTCCTGCCGATAACATTGCTCCCGAATTGGAAAAGTACAAGTCGGAATTTGCTGATATCGCAAAGTCCGAGGAGGACGTTCTGTCTCTGGCTCTGTTCCCTCAGGTCGCTCCCAAGTTCCTGGCTTGGCGTGACGGCCCTAAGGAAGCTCCCAAAGCGGAGGCACCTAAGGCAGATCCCAATGCAGTCCGCGAACTGTACGTGGAATTTAAGGGTTAATACAAGGAAGGGATGACTCAATGAGCCATCCCTTCTATTTTCTTTTTACCATGACGCAAAAAATCCCGTGAGCCATCCGCTCACGGGATTCATTGGATTTAATGATCAAAGATACAATTCTTCGTCTGCGTAATCAGCGCTTTCCTTGGCCCGCAAACGGCGCTCCTTCCGTGCTTCGATTGCCTCGGCAATGTCGCACCAGCTGCCCACGATCAGGCAAATCAACGCTGCCAGTGCCAAACCGGCTGCCACCATCTTCATTACAAAACGAGCGGTCTTTCCCATCGTTCATTCCTCCTGTGTGGATTAGATAGATTTATTATACATCAGTAATCTCGTTTTTACAACTGTTTCCCATCTGGTTTTCTTGTTTTTTCTCTTTCCATTTGATATAATGCCATGTGCATTACCAACTACGAATGCACTTATTTTTACGGCATGGAGGAAACTATGAGACGGTGCGTTATCATCGGTGGAGCCGATATCATGGACTATGACCGCATTTGCGGCTATTTGCGTCCCGACGACTTTTATATCTGCTGTGACAGCGGGTTAAAGCATCGTGATGGATTGGGGATCACGCCTGATCTGATCATTGGCGATTTTGATTCTCACGAAAATCCATGTTTAGATATCGAGACCATCGTCCTCCCCGTTATCAAAGATGATACGGACTCGACGTATGCCGTTAAAGCCGCTCTTTCCAGAGGCTTTACCGACTTTTTGTTGATCGGTGCGATCGGCGGTCGTCTGGATCACACGCTTGGCAACGTTTCCCTACTGCTGTACTTGGAGGCGCAAGGCGCCACTGCTATGGCTCTGGACGATTATTCCGAACTGCTGATTCTCTCTCCATCTCACCCTGCGCAAGTGGAATGTCGTTACCCCTTCTTCTCCTTACTGAACATTTCCGGTACTGCCAAAGGTGTCACCATTCAAAATGCCAAGTATCCTCTGGAAAACGCAGAGATTACTTGTGAATATGCTTACGGCGTCAGCAATGAAGTATTGCCCGGGAAAACCGCAGAACTCACCATGAAAGAGGGGTATTTACTGCTTATTAAGGTTCTTTGAATAGAAGTATCATTGATATCCATGTTAACTTCCCCTGTATTTACCGGAAAAATCTTCAAAATTTGACTTGCTTTTGTGTAGTTTTTATGAATCTCATTTTCATCCTTTGTCCATGTTGACAAAATAGCAACTTCCATGTAATATAAACGCATAAAAAGAAGATATTTGCCGATATAATTTCGGATGCTTGGCCCGAAAGTTTCTACCGTAACGCCTGAGTTACGACTATTGGTTTTTTATTTGCCCGCACAATTTGTGTGGGCGATGGGTTTTTTATCGGTAGGCAAGTTCTATTTGCCTGCCTTTTTTGTTTCATTCTACCAAGGAGGACGATTCAAAATGCAGTTGATGGAAGAAAAAATCCTGACCGAAGGTAAAGTACTCCCCGGCGGTATTCTGAAAGTCGGAAGCTTTTTGAATCAGCAGATCGACACCGCTTTCCTAAAGGAAATGGGTGTTGAGATTGCACGCCTGTTTCAGGATGCCGGTGTGACGAAGGTTCTGACCATTGAGTCCTCCGGTATCGCCATTGCAGCTGCTGCCGGCATGGAGCTGGGTGTACCCATGGTCTTTGCAAAAAAGCACAAAAGCAGCAATGTAGATGGCAGCACCTACACCTCTGTGGTGCATTCCTATACACATAATACCGACTATACCATTGTGGTCAGCAGCGACTACCTCTGCAAGGGTGATGTGGTTTTGTTGGTAGACGATTTTCTGGCAAACGGCAAGGCACTGATTGGCCTGTGTGATTTGGTGGAGCAGGCTGGCGCAAAGCTGGCTGGTGCTGCCGTGGCAATCGAAAAGGGCTTTCAGGGTGGCGGTGATACGCTGCGCGCACAGGGTGTGCGCGTGGAGTCCCTGGCCATTATTGAAAGCATGAATGACGTAAGTATCGCTTTCCGTCCTCAAAACTGAGGGAGGAGAGCGAGCTTTTATATTTTCCGCAGCATGAATTTTATTTTGGAGGATGTTACATGAAGAAGTTTCTTTCTATCGCTCTGGCTCTGGTTATGAGCCTGAGCCTGCTGACCGCTTGCGGCAGCAAGAACCAGACCCCCGCAGAAACCCCCGCAGAGACCCCCGTTGAGGAGTCCACCCCCGTCAAGATCGGTTTCATTTTCCTGCACGATGAAAACTCCACCTATGACCTGAACTTCATGAACGGCGCTAAGGAAGCTATTGCTGCCATGGGCCTGAGCGATGATCAGTATGTCATGCGTACCAACATTCCCGAGGGCCAGGAGTGCTATGACGCCGCTTGCGAGCTGGTTGACGCTGGCTGCAACATCGTCTTCGCTGACTCTTTCGGCCACGAGGATTACATGATCCAGGCTGCTAAGGAGTTCCCCGAGGTTCAGTTCTGCCACGCTACCGGCACCAAGGCTCACACCGAGGGCCTGAGCAACTACCACAACGCTTTCGCTTCCATCTATGAAGGCCGTTTCCTGGCTGGCGTTGCCGCTGGTATGAAGCTGAACGAGATGATCGAGGCTGGCCAGTTCTCTGCCGATGAGGCAAAGATGGGCTATGTCGGCGCTTTCACCTACGCTGAGGTTATCTCCGGTTACACCTCTTTCTATCTGGGCGCTAAGAGCGTTTGCCCCACCGTCACCATGGATGTTACCTTCACCGGTTCTTGGTATGATGAGACCGCTGAGAAGGAAGGCGCTAACAAGCTGATCTCCAACGGCTGCAAGCTGATCAGCCAGCACGCTGACTCCATGGGCGCTCCCACCGCTTGCGAGACCGCTGGTGTTCCCGACGTTTCCTACAACGGTTCCACCATTTCCGCTTGCCCCAACACCTTCATCGTTTCTTCCCGTATCAACTGGGCTCCCTACTTCCAGTTCATCATGGAGTGCGTTGCTGAGGGCAAGGAGATCCCCGCTGACTGGACCGGCACCATCGAGACCGGCTCTGTCGTTCTGACCGATGTCAACGAGGCTGTTGCCGCTGAGGGCACTGTTGCTAAGATGGACGAGGTCAAGGCTGGCCTGCAGAATGGTTCCATCAAGGTCTTCGACGCTACCACCTTCACCGTGGGCGGCGAGGCTCTGTCCAGCTACATGGCTGATGTCGATACCGATGCTGCTTACACCCCCGACACCGAAGCTATCGTTGACGGCGCATTCCACGAGTCCGAGATGCGTTCCGCTCCTTACTTCGATCTGCAGATCGACGGTATTAACCTGCTGGATACCAGCTTCTAATTGTTCCCAACGACCGGGAGGCCCCAATCGGGGCTTCCCGGCTCGTACTGCAAAGGGGAGCGCAGTGATAACCCGCCGCGTTGCCCTTTGCAGTATTATTATTTATATGACTTTCAAATATTAAAGATAGAAGGATGTGAAGCCATTGAACCAGAAATCGGTTGCAATTGAAATGCGCGATATCCGAAAGACCTTCGGCTCAGTCGTGGCCAATGATGGGGTGTGCCTTGACATTTATCGAGGTGAGATTTTGGCTCTGCTGGGCGAAAACGGCAGTGGCAAAACCACTTTGATGAACATGCTCTCCGGCATCTATTTCCCCGACAGCGGTGAGATCCGCATCAACGGCGAAAAGGCTATGATCGGTTCTCCCAAGGATGCTTTCTCCTATGGTATCGGCATGATCCACCAGCATTTCAAGTTGGTTGACGTTCTGACAGCCGCCGAGAATATCGCTCTCGGCCTGAAAGAACCCGGTCGCCTTGATATCGATGCAGTTGCCAAAAAAATCAAGGAAATCTGCGATACCTACGGTTTTGACGTTGATCCCTATCAGAAAATCTACAACATGTCCGTTTCTCAGAAGCAGACGGTTGAGATCGTCAAAGTGCTCTATCGTGGTGCTGACATTCTGATTCTGGACGAACCTACTGCAGTTTTAACACCGCAGGAGACCGACAAACTGTTTGCCGTGCTGCGCAACATGCGTGACGCCGGCAAGGCCATCGTCATCATCACCCACCAGATGCATGAGGTGGAAGACCTGTCCGATCGTGTAGCCGTCCTGCGCCATGGTCAGTATGTTGGTCAGATGATGACCTGCGAGACCAACGCACAGGAAATGACCAACATGATGGTGGGTCGAAGCGTGACGTTGAACATTGACCGTCCCGAGCCCGTCGACCCCAAGCCTCGCATTGAGGTCAAGGGTTTGACCGTCCGCGATGCCGAGGGTATCGTGAAGTTGGATGATGTCAGCTTCACCGCCAACAGCGGTGAAATTCTGGGCATCGCCGGTATCTCCGGCTGTGGCCAGAAAGAACTGCTGGAGGCCATTGCAGGTCTGCAGGGCTGCGATACCGGCAGCATCTCCTATGTCAACGACGACGGTTCCCGCAAAGAGCTGATCGGTATGGATCCCATGGCCATTTCCTCCTTGGGCGTAAATCTGTCTTTCGTTCCCGAAGACCGTTTGGGCATGGGTCTGGTGGGCAACATGGATCTAACCGCTAACATGATGCTCCGCTTCTTCCGGGAAGGACACTCTGTGTTTGCCAACCGCAAGAATCCCCGGGCTCTGGCTGAGCGCGTGGTGGAAGAGCTGGAAGTCAACACGCCCAGTGTTTCTACTCCCGTGCGTCGTTTATCCGGCGGCAACGTCCAGAAGGTGCTGGTTGGCCGTGAGATTGCCTCTGCTCCCACTGTTTTGCTGACTGCATACGCTGTCCGCGGTCTGGACATCAACTCTTCCTACACCATCTATGAACTGGTAAATCGCCAGAAAAAAGCCGGTGTGGCCGTTCTGTACGTCGGCGAAGATCTGGATGTTCTGTTGGAACTGTGCGACCGAATCCTGGTTCTGTGCGGTGGTAAGGTAAGCGGCATTATTGATGGCCGCACCGCTACCAAGCGTCAGATAGGTGCAATGATGACTCGTCTGGGAGGTGAAGACGCCAATGCATAACAAAACACCCCTGTTCCACATTGCCAAGCGCAAGGAGCTTCCCTGGTACGGCGCATGGGCTATTCGTGCAATCGCAGTTCTGCTGGCATTGGTGGTCTGCGCCATTGTGACCACTGCGTTGACCGGCGAAAACCCTGTGGAAATTTATAAAACCATTTGGAAGGGTGCTTTCGGTACCCCCAGAAAGATTTGGATCCTGTGTCAGAATCTTGCCATTTTGCTGTGCATTTCTCTGGCTGTTACTCCCGCTTTCCGCATGCGCTTTTGGAACATTGGCGCCGAGGGTCAGGTGCTGATCGGCGGTCTTGCCACCGCAGCCTGCATGATCCTGTTTGGTGACAAGGTTCCCAACGCTGTGCTGATCGTGATGATGATTATCGCCAGCTGTGTTGCCGGTGCTATTTGGGCCGGTATCCCTGCCATCTTCAAAGCTAAGTGGAATACGAATGAGACATTGTTCACCCTGATGATGAACTATGTTGCAACCCAGTTGGTCGCATTCTTCGTCATCGTCTGGGAAGTTCCTAAGGGTGCCGGTAAGATTGGTATTATCAACCAGTCCACCGAGGCTGGCTGGCTGCCTCAGATTGGCAGCTACAAGTACCTGCTGAACATTATTGTGGTGGCAGTGATCACGATTTTCATGTACTTCTACCTGAGCCGTTCTAAGCACGGCTATGAGATCGCTGTGGTTGGTGAAAGTGAGCGTACAGCTCGTTATGTTGGTATCAAAGTGGGTCGTGTCATTGTCCGCACTATGCTGCTGTCCGGCGCCATCTGCGGCATTGCCGGTCTGCTGTTGGTTGGCGGAACCGATCACACCATCACCACCACCATTGCCGGTGGTCGCGGCTTTACCGCTGTTATGGTGTCCTGGTTGGCAAAGTTCAATCCTTTCACCATGGTGTTTACCAGCTTCCTGCTGGTGTTCCTGGATCGCGGTGCCAGTGAGATCTCCACAAACTTCGGTCTGAACCACGCATTTGGCGATATTTTGACCGGTATTATTTTGTTCTTTATCATCGGCAGCGAGTTCTTCATCTCCTATGAGCTGAAGTTCCGCAAGAGTGCAAAGAAGGAGGGCTGAGACAATGTTTGATTTGGTTTCCTTCATTCCTCGTGCAGTTGTTCAGAGCATTCCTCTGCTGTACGGTGCTACCGGCGAAACACTTACCGAAAAGTCCGGCAACCTGAATCTGGGTATCCCCGGTATCATGTATGTGGGCGGTATCTGCGGTGTGATCGGTGCTTTCTTCTATGAGCAGTCCGGTAGCAGCATGAACGGTTTTCTGGCCATTATGATTCCTCTGCTGTGCTCTCTTCTGGGTTCCCTGTTGATGGGTCTGCTGTACTGCTTCCTTACTGTTACCCTGCGTGCCAATCAGAACGTTACCGGTCTGGCTATGACCACCTTCGGTGTGGGCTTTGGTAACTTCTTTGGTGGCTCTTTGATCAAGATCAGTGGTGCAGATGTGCCGTCCATCGCTCTTTCTGCTACCAGCGCCTACTTCAGCCGTTCTCTGCCTGTGGCTGATAAGCTTGGATGGTTCGGCAAGATCTTCCTGTCCTATGGCTTCCTGGCCTATCTTGCCATTGTCATCGCTCTGGCTTCCTCTTATTTCTTGAAGCATACCCGCAGCGGTCTGGAACTGCGTTCCGTGGGTGAAAGCCCTGCCACCGCTGATGCAGCCGGTATCAACATCACCCGCTACAAGTACGGCGCAACCTGTATCGGCAGCATGATTGCCGGTTTGGGCGGTCTGTACTATGTCATGGACTACGCCTGCGGTGTCTGGTCTAACGACGCTTTCGGTGACCGCGGCTGGCTAGCTATTGCACTGGTCATCTTCACGATCTGGCGTCCCAACGTGGGCGTCCTGTCTTCCATTCTGTTTGGTGGTCTGTACATTCTGTATCTGTTCATCCCCACCGGCACAAACCTCTCCATTAAGGAACTGTACAAGATGCTCCCCTATATCGTCACTATCGTGGTTTTGATCATTACCAGCATGCGTAACAAGCGTGAGGATCAGCCCCCTGCAAGTCTCGGTCGTCCCTATTTCC
>JAKSQE010000060.1 GCA_024404295.1 Oscillibacter sp. | reverse complement strand
GGAGAAGCACCCTGTGCTGTTGTGCAACTGCGCCGGGATAAGGCCGGCGGCAGCGTGTCTAATCTGGTGGGCGTCCAGACCCATCTGCGCTTTCCGGAGCAGCGTCGTGTGTTCTCTATGATCCCTGCGCTGAAAAATGCGGAGTTCCTGCGTTATGGTGTGATGCACCGCAACACCTTTTTGGATTCTCCCAGACTGCTGGATCGCTATTATCGGCTAAAAAGCCAGCCTCGCATTTCCTTCGCCGGTCAGATGACCGGTGTGGAGGGCTATGTGGAGTCCGCTGCCAGTGGTTTTCTGGTGGGCGTGGAGACAGCTCGCAGACTGAAAGGACAGTCCCCCATCGACTTTCCCCAGGAAACGGCCATCGGCGCACTGGGTCTGTATGTCTCCAATCAGTCCGTGACGGTGTTCCAACCTATGAATATCAACTTCGGCATCATTCCGCCTTTGGGTTATCGAGTCAAGGGTAAGCGGAATAAAAATGCTGAGCTGTCTCAGCGTTCTTTAGACATTCTGGAGAAGATCAAGGACGAAATTTTAGCTTAACTTCGAGGAATGGGAGGTACTCCTATGAAAATTGTTGTAGACGCTATGGGCGGCGATCATGCCCCTCTGGCTGCCGTGCAGGGCGCACTGGACGCGCACCGCATCCACGGTGTGGATATCGTGCTGGTGGGCCGCACGGAGGCTCTGCAGGACTGCATGAAGCAGATCAATATCACGGAGCTACCTGCAGGCGTGGAACTGAAGGAAGCCACGGAAGTGGTGGAGATCTGCGATGACCCCGCCACCGCTTTTAAGAAGAAGAAAGACTCCTCCCTGACTGTCGGTATGCAGATGGTAAAGGACGGAGAAGGTGATGCTTTCGTTTCCGCCGGTTCCACCGGTGCTCTGCTGGCAGGCGCAACTTTGCTGGTCAAGCGCATACGCGGTATTCGCCGTGCGGCGCTGTGTCCCATTATTCCGGTGTTTGGCGGTAAGGCTCTGTTGTGCGACTGCGGTGCGAATGCCGAGTGTACATCGGAATATCTGCTGCAGTTCGCATACCTTGCAAACTTCTATGCCAAGCGTGTGCTGGGGGTGGAGTCTCCCCGCATCGGTCTGCTGAATATCGGTGCGGAGCCCTCCAAGGGCGATAGCCTTCGCCATGAGGTTTTTGCATTGTTGACGGAGGCGAAGGAAGCCGGACGGCTGAATTTCGTGGGCAATATCGAGGCCAACGATGCCCTGATGGGCGGCGCTGATGTGATCGTGGCAGACGGCTTTGCAGGAAACATCATGCTGAAAACCGTTGAAGGTTCTGCTAAATTTATGCTGAAAGAGCTGAAAAAGGCGTTTTACTCCAACACCAAGTCCAAAATCGGCGCGCTGCTCATCAAAGATAGCCTGGGAGAAATGCGCAAGATGCTGGACCCCAGCGAAGTGGGTGGCACGGCATTTCTCGGTATTTCCAAGCCCATTATCAAAGCACATGGCTCTTCCGATGCTCACGCATTTTGCAATGCGATTCTGCGAGCGAAGGAGTATGTGGAGAGCGGATTGATCGCAGATATCGAGACGCACATTGCGGATATGAAAGTGGAGACAATTGGAGAAAAAACCCAAATGCCCTCTTGACAGCGGTCTGGTGTTTGCCTTATGATTGCGTCAGCAATATCAACTTAGATTAACTCGTTGGGAGTGAAGAATATGTCTGTTGAAGAAATTTTTAGCACGATGCGTGAACTGGTGGCTGAGCAGTTCAGCCTGGAACCCGCTGAAGTGAGCATGGAAACCTCTTTTGAAGAAGATCTGGGCGCTGACTCTGTGGATCTGGTGGAACTGGTCATGGCCATGGAAGAAGAGTTTGACATCGGTGAGGCTGAGGAAGACGAACTGGCCAATCTGAAGACGGTGGGCGACGCTGTGAACTATGTCGCGAACAAGATGAAGTAATCAAGGAGATGCCCCGCCAACAGCGGGGCTTCCTTATATGGAGTGATACGATGCAGGAACTGGAAAAGAAACTGAATTATACGTTCCGCGATCCGGCATTGCTCAGTGAGGCATTGAACCACAGTTCCTATGCCAATGAGCATCGTGCGGATAACATGCACAGCAACGAACGGCTGGAGTTTTTGGGCGATTCCGTGTTAGGCTTTGTCACCGCAGAGTATTTATATGCCCTGCATCCCGATGCGCCGGAGGGCGATTTGACGCGTATTCGTGCGGCATTGGTCTGTGAGCAGAGCCTCCATGAAGTGGCTCAGAAACTGGAGTTGGGCAAGTTTTTGAAACTGGGCAAAGGCGAGGAGGCTGGCGGTGGCCGCCAGCGGACGTCCATTTTGGCCGATGCCACGGAAGCGGTATTTGCCGCTGTTTATCTGGACGGCGGTATCGCAGAAGCTTCTGCTCTGATTCATCGTGTTCTGCTGGATGTGGAGCGGGAAGAAGTGGTGGAGGAGCGCCGAAGAGACTATAAGACCGCTTTGCAGGAGCGCGTCCAGCGTCATGCCGATCAGGTATTGACTTACCACATGGTAGGGGAGCAGGGCCCGGACCACGCAAAGACCTTTGTTACGGAAGTGCTGCTGAATGGCGTATCCATTGGAACGGGCAGCGGGCACAGCAAAAAGGAGTCCGAGCAAATGGCTGCAAAGGCTGCTTTGGAATTTATGAATTGAATGAAAATATCCGATGCAAAAGCATCGGATATTTTTATGTAAACTCATAAATATGACTGGAATTTTTAACCGAACTATGGTATACTGACACCATAAAAATATGAAAAGTGCATTCATGTCAGGTCACTTGAGAAATCTGTTGGAAATATTATACCCTCCGGGAGGTACGATTGTGGCAACAACGACTCAAAAGAAAACAAGTGGAAAGAAACGCACAAGGAAATCAGCTTCAAAGGAACCGCAGCAGCGGCCCATCCGTCGAGAAGTGGGCGGCGTAGTCTGCGCTGTTCTGGCATTGTGCATCTTTGTCAGTTATATGGGCATCAATGCCATTATCCTGGATTGGCTTGCCGTGCTGGTGAAGGGCCTGATCGGCTATGGCTACTATTTAATGGGACCTGCTCTGCTGTTGGCAAGTATCATTTTGCTGTTTCATCATGGACGTCCGGTACGTTTACGTATGACCTGTGCATTGCTTTTGCCGGTTGTGTTTGGTTTGCTGTGGCAGGTTGTGGTCATGAAAGAAACTTTGGCGTCCACAGATGGGATGATTAAGACCCTGTGGCAGGCTGGCAAGGCACTGACCTCTGGAGGTGTGATTTCCGGTGCGTTGGCTTTTGGCTGTGTGAAGCTGCTGTCGAAACCGGTTTCCATCATTTTGACGGCGATTTTGTTGGTGGCAATGTTGGCTGTTGCTGTCCGTCTGGATATGAACGCCATGCTGAAAAAGCATCGGGAGCGGCCTCGCTATGAAGAGGAGCCGGAAGAAGATGTTTCTCAAATAAAGACCGCACCGCAGGCTGTGACTCCCATCAAGCCCATTGGCATAAAGAAGAATCAAATCGACATACCTCTGGATGATACAGTCTCTGAGCCGGAGCGAACGATAAAGAAGCCGGCTCAATTTACAAGCTTCTTCCGACACAAATCAGATGATCAAAAAACACCCGATCAGGTGCTGCGAGAGCAGACGGAGGAGACTTCCACCAAGGGAGCGCAGCCTGCCATTCCTGCAGAACCCGATCCTGTGTTGGAGCAGGTAATTGCCACTGCACCAAAAGCACCGGTGACTCCGCCTACTGCCCTGTCGGATGATTTACCCCCTCGGACAGAAAAGGCAAAGGCCGCCAAAGAAGTTGCTGCGGAAGCAGCTGCCGTAACTGCAGAAATTGAGCAGAAAATGGCGACGGAGGAAGATACCTATCAATTTCCGCCCATTACGCTGCTGCACCAGAACCAGGGGGAGAACCATATTCAGGCCGGAGCGGAGCTGCGGAACAATGCCCGCCGTCTGGCGGAGACGCTGGCCAGCTTCGGCGTGGAGGCCAAGGCTGGCGATGTGGTCCACGGCCCTTCTGTGACCCGCTATGAATTTACGCTGGATCAGGGCGTGAAACTTTCTAAAATTACCAATCTGGCAGATGATATCGCACTGGCGCTGGGTGCGTCTGGTGTGCGGATTGCGCCGATTCCCGATAAGATTTCCGTAGTCGGCATTGAAGTGCCCAATAAGCAGGTGACACCGGTTCTGATTCGAGATGTCATTGAATCTCGTGACTTTGTGGAGCATTCTTCAAAGGTCGCCTTTGCACTGGGCCGGGATATTGCGGGCCGGAATATCATTGGCAATATTGAGAAATTGCCCCATGTGCTGATTGCCGGTACCACCGGCTCCGGCAAGTCCGTCTGTACCAACTCTCTGATCATCAGTCTGCTCTATAAGTCCACACCTGATGAAGTCCGCTTTATCATGGTGGATCCCAAAATGGTGGAGTTGGCTCCCTATAATGGCATTCCCCATCTGCTGATCCCTGTGGTCACCGATCCTAAGAAAGCCGCCGGTGCGCTGCAGTGGGCTGTGTTTGAGATGATGAAGCGATATAAGACTTTCTCCGAGCACGGTGTCAAAAAACTGGAGGAGTTCAACAAGCTGGCCAAGTCTCAGGAGGATCTGGAGCCGCTGCCCAGTGTGGTGGTGGTTATTGATGAGTTGGCCGATTTGATGTTGGTTGCTGCCAAAGAGGTAGAGGAGTCTATCTGCCGCGTGGCTCAGATGGGCCGCGCTGCCGGCGTCCATTTGGTCATTGCGACCCAGCGTCCCTCGGCTGATGTCATCACGGGTCTGATGAAGGCTAATATCCCAAGCCGCATTGCCTTTGCGGTAGCGTCCTCACTGGAATCTCGTATTATTCTGGATAACTCCGGTGCAGAGAAACTGGTCGGCAGGGGCGATATGCTCTATGCTCCTTTGGGCGAAGGCAAGCCTACTCGCGTGCAGGGCTGCTTTATCTCTCCCGAGGAGATCGAGGATGTGGTCAACTTCGTCAAACAGTCTGGTGAGGCCAACTATTCTGATGAGGTCATTGCCAAGATCGAAGAATCCGTACAGGAGAAGGAAAAAGGCAATGCTAAGGCCGCCGTATCTACAGAGACTGCCGCTGATGACGGTGATGAGCTGCTGCCTGCTGCCGTGGAAGTGATACTGGAGACCGGGCAGGCATCTGTTTCCATGCTCCAACGCCGTTTGAAGCTGGGCTATTCCCGCGCTGCCCGCCTGGTGGATCAGATGGAGGAACGTGGCATTGTTGGCCCCTTTGAGGGTAGCAAGCCCCGCCAGCTTCTGATTACCAAGGCCCAGTGGCAGGAGATGCAGATGGGTGGAGCGGAAGTGGAAGAGCCACCGTTTGAAACGGATACGACGTTTTGACTTCCCTACTTGACAAATAGGGAAAATCCGGTATAATAGCAACCAATCGGATAAACGCAGTGAAGAAGTCAGCTTAATGAAACCGGCTTTCAGCGAGAGGGGATAGTGCAAGCCCTTAGCCCACGCCATGAAGCAAGCCGCTTCGGAGCAGCCTGCGAAGAGCAGGACGATCCATCCCCGTTACCGGATGACATGAGATGTCTGCAATTTGCGGACAGATTAGGGTGGTACCGTGAAATTTTTTTCGCCCCTGACAGGAGTCAGGGGCGTTTTTTTTTTATTAGGGTATTCCCATGAGCTTTTCAAGCAAGGTGGAAAGATGCGAACTGTCTCCCGTACGAAAATTTAATTCCTATGCGGCAGAAGCGGAAGCAAACGGTGTTAAGATCTACCATCTGAATATCGGCCAGCCCGATATCGAAACGCCCGAAGCGTTTTTTCATACGGTACGCAATTTTGATAAAGCGGTTCTGGAATACGCTCCCTCTGACGGCCTGACGGAGTATGTGGATGCTGTTCGGGATTATTATGGAAAGCTGGATGTTAAGCTGGAACGCAAGGATATTCTGGCAACTTCCGGCGGTGGTGAGGCACTGGAGTTTGCGTTAGCCTGTATTCTGGATGATGGTGATGAACTGCTGGTTCCGGAGCCTTTCTATGCCAACTACAACACCTTTGCTTATATGACTGGTGGTTCGATCCGTCCCATTCCCACCTCTCCGGAGGACGGTTATCGCTACGCCGATCGCAGCCGCATTGAGCCACTCATCAATGAGCATACTCGCGGAATTATGTTAACTAATCCGGGAAACCCCACCGGCGTGATCCTGTCTAAGGAAGAAATGCGCATCATTGCCGACATTGTTAAGGAGCACGACCTGTTCCTGGTGTCCGATGAGGTATATCGCGAGTTTGTATACGACAACGAGGGAATGGCTTCCTTTGTCGAGCTTGACGATATCAAGGACAATGTGATCATTGTGGACTCCGTGTCCAAGCGGTTTTCCGCCTGCGGCGCTCGTATCGGCGCTTTGATTTCCCGCAATGCGGAGTTTATGGCGCAGGCCATGAAGCTGTGCCAGGCCCGCCTGTGTACGGCCACCATCGAGCAGTTGGGCGCTGCTGCCATGTATCGTCAGGTCACGCCTGCTTACTTTAACGCAGTCCGTACGGAGTATCAGAAGCGCAGGGATACCGTGGTGGAGGAGCTGACGAAGATCCCCGGTGTTAAGTTCCGCTGCCCTGATGGTGCATTCTATATGATGATTACCCTGCCTGTGGATGACACGGAAAAACTGCAGTATTTTCTGTTGCAGGAGTTTAACGATGCAGGCGATACGGTTATGTTTGCTCCCGGCTGCGGTTTCTATGCGGATCCCAGCAATGGCCGCAACGAGATCCGAATTGCCTATGTGAACAACTGCGACTACCTGCGTCGTGCCATTCATCTGTTGGGTAAGGGTATTGAGGCCTATAACAACCGCTAAGGAGGAGTACCATGATCCGCCATATCGTGATGTGGAAGTTCCAATCGAACACAGAGGAGCAAAGGAAAAGGAAAAGACCGAAAGCGAGATTAACCGCTGCGCGAGCCGCCTCAACAACGAGGGCTTCGTTTCCAAGGCGCCCGCAAAGCTTATTGAAGACGAGCGCAAAAAGCTCGCTTCCCTGAAGGAAATGCTCGAAAAGATTGAGCTTTCCATCGACGCGCTCGGTAAGTAAGGAGAGTTCCGTTGACTTATTCGGAGGCAATCGAATATTTACATTCCTACGGTCGGCTTTCGCCGACCGTAGACCTGCATAGGATAAAAAATCTCCTCGCGGGGCTCGGCAATCCGCAGGATGAGCTGAAATGCCTGCACATCGCGGGAACAAACGGCAAAGGCTCGACCGCCGCGTTCTGCGCTTCCGCGCTTGCGGAGGCGGGGTACAGGACCGGGCTCTTCGTTTCGCCCTTCGTCGTGCGCTTCAACGAGCGCATACAGCTTGACGGCGAGTTTATCCCGGATGACGCCTCCGCCGCGCTTACGGC